>DATAXC010000220.1:0-6480 GCA_036266895.1 Gammaproteobacteria bacterium | reverse complement strand
GGCGTCGGCCTCTCCCACAAGGGGAGAGGCAAAAGCTTCAGCGTATTGGTTTATTCAACAATGCCCCTTGTGGGAGAGGTCGACGCCGATAGGCGGCGGGTGAGGGGTGAATAATACGCATTTTGCCGGTGACAATTTCATCGCGTTACCGCTATAATCTTAACCTACTTTGCTGGATCGAATTTAAGCTTCTTCAAATAATGTATTATAGGGATGTTGTGTCACATGACTAAAAAAAATGGCTTACTTGTTATCACCGCTTTACTCCTTTGCGCATGTGCTGTACCTAAACAACCCGCAGGGTATAATGTCAGCAAAACCGAAGCTTCATTAGCCGAAGCCTCTTATTCCGTCAGCCGCTCGCTGGTAGAGCTCTCAGAAGTCGCACAAGCCTCTCATCCACAACCAGATCTTGCACCGCCGCCCAGCCCAGCCAGTTATGGCATGGGTGGTTTAACCTCAATTGATTGGTCTGGCCCAGTAGAACCCTTAGTCAGACAAATGGCTAAAGCTGCCAATTATCGGGTACGCGTATTGGGCACTCAACCAGCCATTCCAGTTCTTGTTACGGTCTATACAAAAAATGCTATGCTTGGAGATATTTTAAGGGATGTTGGCTATCAAACTGGACGACGCGCATCGGTAGTGATCTTCCCAGAAAGCCGTGTTATTGAATTACGTTATGCGAAAAATTAGCCTGGATTAAAATAGCATGAATAAGCATGTCTTCTGTTATATTGTTTTTCTCTTGCTTTCCGCATGCAGTCAACATCAACAAAATTTAAGTGATGTGGATACAGCAAATCTTGCGCAATTAAAAAATGTGCATGTGACACCTAACTCCCCTTCTTCCTCAGCGTCTAAAACAGATTTAAGTGCCTTACGTGCTAAATCTTTAGAAGATTCTGCGATGACGATTGGCGCACAAGGCGGCTTGGCTTGGGCATCCGAACAAATTAATGCGAACATGCAAAAAGATAGAAAATATTTGGATAGTATTTTTAATTTTAATGGCATGGTACTTAGTCATGGTGTAATGCCGCCGGTTTTAGTCGAAGGTGATTTTACCTTGAACCTCAATGATCCCGATACGATTCGTGTATCAGATAGAACGTATAAAATTGTCCAACAGGCACGATTTGCTACTACACCGCCGAACTGGCGTGAATATTTATGGCTAAACTATCCAAAACCGCCTTTACCGGATAAAACTTTATTGCCAAAAAGTACGGCAGAACAAAAAATCTGGAAAAAAGGCATAGAAAAAGGTTGGAAAAAAGGCATTCAACAATCTTATACCATCTTCCAACAAAATCTTGCGCGCTTGAAACGCGATTATCGCGGCATGGCACTCTATCGTAAATTATTGCAAGAAAGAATGATTACACCACCGTTTGTGTCACGCACGGAATTAGGTGTCACGGGTGATGGTACGGATATGCGTATTAACGATCAAGTATTGCGTATTGTTGAACATCCGCAATTACAAACGAATAGCAAAGGTTGGAAGGCGATTGTCGTAAAACGCGAAGGCTGAAAAAACACACAGACAGTAGCCAAGTTTCTCCCCTCCCCCGCTTGCGGGGGAGGGGTCGGGGGAGAGGGTATTTTTTGCCAAGCCGTAAACGGTTACAAAGAAGGAACAGCAAATGAGTAATGACTTTTTATTCCCACAAGAACCTATTCGGCTCAATATCGATGCTGTTAATGAAATTCTCATCTTTTGCGTTTCCAATGGCGCCTCAGATATCACTTTTCAAACTGGCGAACCGATTATCGCTGAAATTTATGGCAAACTCAAAAAAGTAACGCGCCGGCGCTTATCCAACACAGAAATCAGCGAAGCACTGAATGCGATTTATGGTCCGAATGCCACCGCTATTATTATGTCAGGTAAAGATATTGATACGCATTATGAAATCCGTCCGAATCGCACCGATCGCTACCGTTTTCGTATCAATGGCACCGGTTGTCAAGTCGAAGGCCATGATGCAATTCAAATTACCGCGCGTACCATTCCAACTGATCCACCTACCTTAGAGAGCATGCAATTACCGAAAGTATTAATTGATGCGATTGAACCAGAACAAGGTGTGGTCTATGTTACTGGTGCAACTGGTTCGGGTAAAAGTACGTTATTGGCTTCGATTATTCGTAATATTACTGAAAATGCGGAAAGTCATCGTAAAGTTTTAACTTATGAAGCACCAATTGAATTTGTATTTGATAATGTCGAAAAAATATCGAGCATCGTCAGCCAATCAGAAATTCCACGGCATTTGCCTAGTTTTGCTGCCGGTGTACGTAATGCATTACGCCGTAAACCACGGTTGATTTTAGTCGGTGAAGCGCGCGATCCAGAAACCATTGCGGCGGTAATGGAAGCGGCGATGACCGGTCACCCGGTTTATACGACGTTACATAGTAATAGCGTAGCAGAAACGATTCGTCGTTTAGTGATTACTTTTCCTTCTGAAGAACGACAAGGCCGTACGATTGATATTATTGAAACCGTGCGTTTGGTTATTTCACAACGGTTAGTGCCTACGGTTGATGGTAAACGTGTAGCATTAAGAGAGTATTTAATTTTTGGCGAAAATATTCGCGATATTTTATTGGATACAGATATTTTAAATATTACCAATGTAGTGAGGAAATTGGTAAAAGAACATGGCCAAACCATGGCTGTGGATGCGCATGCCAAATTTAAAGAGGGGCGGATTACTGAGCGGCAATATCATGTGATTGCGGAACAGGCCAAACGCGAAGCGAAAGATTCGGGGGCGATTTGAGGTGATCGTTCACTTATAGGGTGAACGGTTATACTTCAAGGCATGTTTTTTTTATGGCAATTTGGCCCTATAAAATACCCATACTCTTTTTCAAACGAGTCTTTTTTATTCATGTCATGTCTCATCATAATTTCAAGCGAATGCTTAATGCCGAGCTCAATTTCGTCCGCCATTTCTTCTGCACTATAACCATCTAAATAATTAGGGTTATGTAAAATAGCGGTTGGCAACTTATTTTCTAAAAGTAATTTTTGGAGAATAATATTTGCTAAGCGAATATTGCCATCGCTAAAAATATGTGTAACATTCAAATTTATACAAAATTTTGCTATAGTCACAATAATTTTACGGCTATCCTCATCCGCTTCTTTAATTTCATCATAATAGTTATTGATGAAAAAATTTAACTTTTCAATTATCCGTGAAGCGTTTTCGAGATACGTATTGCAAAATAGCCTAATGTGTTTATTTTGAATGTTTTCCCACAATTTCATGCATAACTCTGTTGATCTACTAGGATCAGTATATTTTTCAATACCACAGCCATTCCCGAATATATCAGGCACATTAAAACTCCAATTAGTAACTTCCAAATAATGGTTTTTATACCTTTCTTCTAAGCCGGCTTGTGTAGTATTAACCGCATCAAGTGGGAAATAATTTTTTATTGGATTATCTTTACAAGAAAAATCACTTTTAATAGAATGACCCTCTTCATCAACCATTCCTTGCATTGCAATTTGGTGTAAATGCACCAATAATTCTGGACTTAACCGCGTATTAAGCGATCTATTCATAAAAAATAAACATTCATGCGTTGATACAAAATAGCCAGGCTCTTTTTCATCATAAATAAGAGGATTATTCGCTTCTTGATCTTTACCATCAATAAACAATCGCCACAAATCTTTTCTGCTAGTAAATTTTAAAAAATCTGATGCGGGAAATAAATTATTACACATTTCATTTAAATTATTTATAGCAAGATTAAGCTCATTGTCTAGATCCGTTTTATCGTAATCAGAAGGATGTTCCGTAAATAATTTAGAAGATATTCTTCGTATTTTTGCCAGAAGTTCATTATACGGACGATATATAGAGTCACGATAAGAACTATCTTCGAGTACCGAAAAATAATACTTAAAAATTGTATCCTCATTTAAGGTTAAGCCATTATTTGGTCTAAAGAACATCAATTATATCCTCAGCAATTATTAGCAATATAGGTGTTTTCCATCATTTGTGATATACAACCTAACTAAACGGCAATATCATGTGATTGCGGAACAGGCCAAGCGCGAAGAAAAAGACTCGGGGGCAATTTGAGGTGAGGAGTTGCCTGTTGCTCGTTTGAAAAATTCATAGAAAAAGCGCTTGCCTGTTCCTGATATCTTTGCAAGATCTGCATGAGTCATATTTTGAGGGAGTGGGCGCTGAATTTGACCTAGATCATAACGATTATATAAATATTTTCTATTTTCCATGTGTGCATTTTCATCTGGCTCACCTACTGAAACCATTTTTCGTTTCTTGAATTGCGCTCGTGCATCAACCAGTGCTTGAGGTGAATTTGCTAAACCACTTTGAATAGCTGCGGAAGAATGTGGTTGCTTGATCAACTCATCAAGCCTAGCTTTTTCAACCTGTCTCGATTCTTTGAGAGCAGCGTGTAATGAAGCGTACGGGGTAATAGTACCATCATCTTTAGGTCTACTTATTTTACTTCTCTTTTCTTTTGAAGATTGAACGACCATATATTCTTTATGCGCATCGGGTAAATTTTTATATGCTTCTACAACATTCATGTCCCATTTTGTTGCTAGAAGACTTAACTTTACAAAAGGCTTTATAATATAACCTACTATTTTTCCAAATATTGTTTCTGTATTGTTAATCATGCGACGACTATGGCCAATCACAAAATTAGTGATAGATGAAAAAGAGCGATCATTAAAAACATTAATTTGCACACCAGTTTTTTTAAAATGTGAGGTAACTAACGTAGCGATGGCACCACCTAAAGAATGGCCTGGTAAAGTAATATTTTCTGGTTTGATTCCGTTATCTAGTAAACGTTGAACCTGTGCAATACCATCTGTTACTAAATCATTTTCTGATTTAGGTGATTGAGAAATAGTAGTTTCTATATCTTTCCTACTCACATTGCGGTAATTAAAACCTATTATATTACAACCAAGCCGTTCCGCATCTTCTTCCATTTCATTAAGAATCTCTTCATAATACATTCCAGCTGAAAGAAAATTAATAATATATTTTTTCTCATTATTTGGAATGTCAGCTTTTTGTTTAATTTCAAAAGTATCAAGGCAAGCACCATCATGAGTATATACTTTACCTTTCATTGTCGTTAAAGCAGCGCCTTTAGTTTCGTTAATATGTTTTATTTTTTCTCCAACAGGATCAGGATGCTCTGGAGTGCATATATATTTATTATAATATTCATCATTCTGTGCCGCTAAAATTAGTCGGCCCATTGTTTCTCCTGCTAGACGATTAACGCCGAATTTTATTCCATCCCACAATAAAATAGGCGGAAATAATAAACGAATACCAATTCTTTTTACCCAGGTTGTCCAAGATGTTTTAAGTTTAGTAGGTTCAGGTGCGGTATATTCAATCAATTCATAGGTTTGGCTGCGCTGCATAATAACCTCATTTTGAATTTTAAGGCCATGAAAGTACTTTAAAAAATTAATCTGTACATAAATATACCATAGTGATCTTAAAGGAATATTAAGAATACAGTTAAAAATTAGAAATCTTTGTACAAGACAAAAATGAAAAATGTAGGGGTGGCTCTTGTGGCCACCCAGTTTTTTGGGCACCCACAAGAGGTGCCCCTACAGTCAATTTGATTTTTGTCCTGTGCAAAGACCCACGATCTTTGCGCATGCTAAGTTTAAAGAAGGGCGGATCACGGAGCGGCAATATCATGTGATTGCGGAACAGGCCAAACGCGAAGCGAAAGATTCGAGGGCGATTTGATAGAGAGGAGAAGAGGCAACCTTTCCTTCTATAAAGGAAATATAATGTGCTATAATTCCTTTATAGAAGGAAGATATAGCCATGAGCATGAGATCTCTATTTAAAAGCATTATCACCGAATTCCATCAAGGAAATTGGCCCAAACCTATACCACGCAATTTAGATTTACCCACCTTACCTGCTCATGTAAGAAAAGCCATTATATTCATTGGTATGCGCCGCAGCGGCAAATCTTGGACCATGTACCAAATTATGCAGATGCTGCTACAGCAGGGTATAAATAAAACACAATGCCTTTATATCAATTTTTCTGATGAACGCTTATTAAATATGCAAGCGCAAGACTTTCAAGATATTTTAGATGCTTATTACGAGTTATATCCTGAATATGTCGATTATCCAGCAGGGCAATTACACTTCTTTTTTGATGAAATTCAGGAAATAGCGGGTTGGGAAAAATTTATCCGTCGATTATTAGATACTGAATCAGCTAAGTTATATATTTCAGGTTCATCCGCCAAAATGCTAAGCTCTGAAATTGCTACCGTATTACGTGGCAGAACGTTAGTCAGAGAAATTTTTCCTTTTGATTTTCGGGTTTATTTACGTGCGTACGCGACTGAAGTTGAAGTGAATCATCACTTAACCTCGAAAAAAAAATCTGTGCTCAGACATCACCTAA
>DATAXC010000202.1:0-4819 GCA_036266895.1 Gammaproteobacteria bacterium | reverse complement strand
TTAGTAATAAATTCCGCTGAATTTACCATAGGCTGTCAAATCCTTCTGTATTATTAATTGAGTTAAATATGATCGATATGTTGGCTGAATTACTTAGGCGACTTTTTGGGCGGGTAAAATTCTTCGCGGAGTTTACGCCGGTTTGGAACGCTGTCTACAGCTACCGATAAATTATACTGCCGACAATACTTACTCATCGTCAATCCGCTTTTTTTCCAGCTCTGCACGTGCGTTTGCCGCTCTTCCTTGGTGCTGTAGCGTCTTGTAATCCTATGTGATTCACCATCAATTTTATCCTGCATGATCATGTGCCCCTTTTTTAATTTGATCGCGCAAGTGTAACTAAATTTATTTTTTTTGGCAGGGTGGGATTATTGGAGGCTTACGCTTCTCGATCTCATCAGGATTGATAAATATCCCAAGCAGCTCAGGACGGATGATGGATTTAAATGTACTTTTACCTGAACCATTCGGGCCCGCAAACATGCGTAATCGAAGAGTTTCTTTACTCATGGATTTCTTTCTAACCTCTGGCCACGAGTAACTGGTGTTGCTGGCAACAAATGCTTTCGAATATCTTTATTATCAGAATTAGATTATTGTTCACGCAGGCGCAGCTCATCATAAATACGCTGCTCATTATAGGCATGAATGAGCCATACCCATGCTTCAGTACTTGACCCTGGCGGATCCCCATTTCACTTTCCAAGAGCCTGCCGCGGAGATTTTAATTTAAATAGATGTAATTGCGCAGACGCTTACGTTGAATGTATATTTTTCCTACATTGAATCAAGAGTACATATGGGCTTGCCATATTCAAGTTAAAAAATGGAAATGAACGCCACCATCAGATTGGACTGAAACTATTATCCATACTAGCAAGCTCTATACTATTTGTATTACTTGTACCAGATTCAAGTTGATAAAATTCTTTTGCTTTTAAAAAAAGTAAATTATGATTCATGCGTTTATATTCCTTTACAACGGATAGTCCAAATTGATAAAAAACAACCTTTTCCTTGTTATTTTCATTTCCATATCGCACGATAAGACACAGGGATGCATCATTTACAATATGTTGAATAGCATAAATATTAAATATTAATCCACCCATTTTCGTTAAAGTATTTAATATATCTAATTGTTCATCGGTAAGACTATCTTCGAATGTATCGATATTTAATTGCACCAACCCACTATATGAACGACTTCCTATAATTATAGTAGCTATAAGAGCAATTATTCCACTCATAGCATCAATATGCAACGGTGGTTTAAATTTGAATTTCCATTCTCTATTTTTAATTGAATTAATAAGTTGCTCTACAGAGTTAATGACAACTCCATACATCCTATATAAAGCGTTATAACCAAATTCAGCAGATAAAACAACCAATGGGAACACAATACATGTTGTTAATATTGAAGATAATATATTACCTGATTTAGAAGCAAGACTAACATATGTAGTTTTAGCAAATGAAATATTAATAGATTCGGATAAAATAACTCCGCAAATACCTAATAAAATTCCCAAAGGGTTTAACATATTTAACGTGATTTTTTTATCCATTAATGATTTTCTATGAGAGTTAAATAATTCTATTAGCAAATCCTCATCTGAATGGTCTAAATAATCAATAGGTATCTTATTATTTGTAACACAATAATTAATACCATTTTCTAAGTGTTCTAAAAATTGATATCGTTCCTTAAAATTAACAACTATTTGTGGTGCATTTGGACTCGATGAAATATATCGATAATACAAATATTGAAAATATGGCCATAAATCCTCAATAAAATCAAAAAAACCTAGTGCTTGTAATGGAATTGATCCAATACCTACTAAAATAGCTGTAACAATTGCATAGGCAACTGAAATATCTTGACCTTGCATTAATTGCATAAAGGAAAAGGGAAGTGCTGATATTAGCCCCAGTAAACAAGATAATAGAACAACATTCTTATTATCTTGTACATTACGTAATTCCTCTAATAAATACCTAATTGCAAATAAATTAATTAAAAACCCGGTTATGACGGTACTTGTTGGTATAGTAACTTGATCAAACAAATTATCTTCCGCATATTCTATACTGGGTTCAACAACTAATAACACTGCGGAAGAGGCCATTGCCGCCTCTCCCATACTTAACAATGTTTTTTTATAGGTACAGGAAGATTGGGAAAACAATATTGATGATTTGGCTTTAACAATAGGAGAATAAAAATTATTCCGATCGTTTTGATCTATATTAACTATGTCAAATGTTTCTGACTCATGCGGAGTGATTCCTAGAGCTGGCATGTCATTTCTTGACTGCATATATCTTTCCTTTTAAATTATTTTTCAAAACTCATGCTACTTCATTAGTACTTATTTTTTGTATTTCTTTTATCACTTGCGCTAATTTATCAATGGTAGAATTTTGAATAAAATCTCTGATTGTTATATTAGTTGTTAACTGCTTGTTTATTTTAATAACCACTTGAGGAATCAGTAACGAATGACCACCTAGCATAAAGAAACTATCATCTAGACTAATTTTTGAAGTATCTATATTTAATACTGCGCCCCATATTGCAAGTAGTTGATGTTCTAACTCTGTACGAGGCGAGATAAAAGCACTATCATCATAAAGATGACTGTCTAAATTCAATACCAACAACTTATTTCGATCAGTTTTATTATTTAAAGTTTTTGGTATCTCCGGTAGATGAACTAATTTACTTGGTATCATATAATATGGCAATGTCTTCGCAAGATGTGTTTGAATCATCTTTCCATTGATTGCTAGGCTGCTTTTAGTTGTATAAAACGCAACTAATGATTCTTTTTCAAACGTACCATCGTTCTTAATAACGACTGCCTCACGTATACCATCAATTTTTAATATTTGATATTCAATTTCTAATAATTCCACACGAAAACCACGTATTTTTACTTGTTGGTCATTACGACCCATAAACTGCAATTCACCATTTGGTTGATAACAAACAAGATCTCCCGTTTTATACATGATCTTATAAGCATGATTGTTACTATCGACAAATGGATTATGAATAAAAGAATAAGCCGTTGCTTCACTATCATTCACATAGCCTTGCGCCAAACCTTTGCCAGCAATATAGAGTTCTCCAATAACATTCATAGGAACAGGATTATGATATTCATTAAGAACATAACATTTTGTATTAGCAATCGGTCTACCCAAAGAAATATCTTTAGATCCATCTATTTTTTTAATTGTGGACCAAATTGTTGTTTCTGTTGGCCCATATACATTCCAGATTTCTTTAAATTTGTTTAAAAGATTTTCTGACAATGGTGAGGTTAACGGCTCCCCACCCGTCAATATTTTAATATTAATACATGATTCATTAATCAGATTAATAATACTCGACCAAAAAGAAGGAGTTGCTTGTATCCATGTAGGTGAGGTTGATGTTATCAAATTTAAAAATAAATTAGTATCCTTTATACTATATTGGTCAGCTAAAATGCAGGTTGCACCAGAAATCAAAGGCAGCAATAATTCCAAATAAAATATATCGAAATTGATTGATGTTACACTTAAAAAACGATCTGCATGTGAAAAACACAGTATCTCCTGCATAGAAAACAGAAGGTTAGCGACACTAGTATGTTTAATCATAATCCCTTTGGGGGCGCCAGTTGAGCCAGAAGTATACATAATATAACAAAGTTCATTCATTTTTAACTCTGAATTAACCACATTTTCGTTAGCTATTGCCTGAGATTCTTGATCGAGTAGAATCAAACTAGATAATACTTCTAATTCTTTTAAGTGCGGATTATTAGATTTGCAAATAATAAAATCTAGATCTGAATGATTAATATAATATTTAAGTCGTTCAAATGGATAATCTGGGTCTAAAGGTAAAAATATTCCACCCACCTTTAAAATGGCAAACATGCTAATTACATAATCTATGCTGCGTTCAACTGAAATTCCAATTATCGTCGCCAAGCTTTTATTTTTAACATTAACTTTCTTATTAATATAATTTGCTAATTGATTAGCGCGTTTATTTAACTCTTGATATGTTATATTTTCATCTTTATAAAAAAGTGCTATTTTGGAAGGGCTAAGTTTAGTTTGCATTTCAAACAACTGGTGAATCTGGTTATGGGCATAATTTTTAGTCGTTTTATTCCAATGCCTCATTATAATATCAAAATCTTGTTGATTAATTATTTTTGATGATTGAATAGGTTGTGTCGGCTGAGAAACCATTATCTTTAAAATGGCTTGAAAATCGGCCAATAATTTTTCTATTTTTTCTCTTGAAAATATAGTTGAATTATACTGTATATCTCCAAATAAAGCACTTGTATTTAAAGCAATATTAAATGTAATGTCAAAAGTAGATGTTTCTTTGTTGATAACGATATCTTCGCATTTAAGACTTTGTAAATTTAAATTAACATCGTTTCCTGTTTTTTGCATAATAAATAAAATTTGAAAAATCGGATTCTTGTTTCCTTCTCGTTCCAATTGAAGTGCATCAACTATCATTTCAAAAGGGACATCTTGATATTGATGAGCTTCAACACAAGTCGTATGCACGCGCTTAATTAATTCAATCCACGTTGGATTACCATTCAAATCTGTACGCAATACTACTGTATTCACAAAAAAACCAATTAATTTTTCTAATTCGGGATAATGACGCCCCGCCATACCAGAACCTATAGTAATATCAAATTGATTAGTATGATGCGTTAACAGAAAGTTAAAAGCGGCAACTAATAAAACATAGGGTGTAGTATGGACTTGTTGCGCTAATAAC
>DATAXC010000192.1:0-9240 GCA_036266895.1 Gammaproteobacteria bacterium | reverse complement strand
ATAGGACATTTACTTAATCAAACAGCGCAAGGTAAATGGATACCGTTTTTTGGTATCAACCAAGAAAGCTGGCAACATGATTATAGTACCTGGTCTAATTATTTTTATCCTGCACAAACACTACAGGGCAGAGAAAAATACTATTGGACGATCATCACATGAATAATTCTATTATCGATTTTAAAAAAACAACAGCCTTCACCACCATGACTTCTTTATTGTCATTTATTGTACTAATTAGCTGCGCCTTTTATTTAATGCCGGCAGAGAATAATCAAAATGTATTTTTTTACTATAGTTATTTTACTATGGTTTTTATTTTAACACTGTTTGTTATTATTATAAATGCAAAACCATTCAACAAAACCCCTTTTTTAGAGAAACAAACAACGATGAGCATAGTCGTCGCACAATTAGCCCATGACATTCGCTCACCACTTGCCACATTGGATTTAGTGATCAAAGATATTCTACACATTTCGGCAGAACAAAATGCTTTGCTCAATAGAGCCATGCGGCGCATCAGTGAAATCGCTAATAATTTATTAGCGCAATACAGAAACGAAGGACATCAAACAAATGATCTTGCATCAAAAACCCAACCGGAACGAATCATAGATTTATTATTAGAGGTCATTCATGAAAAAAAAATTCAATACCAATATTACTTAGTTGAGTTTTTGCCGGAATTTGCTCAATCCGCTAATCACTGCACGGCAAATATCTCTGCTTCCGCTTTTAAGCGGGTTATTTCCAATTTATTAGATAATGCTGTGGAAGCGCTGGCAAACAATGCGCTTGAAACGGTTACAATCAGGGTAAGTGCGCAAGCAAGATTGATCACCATTTCTATTATTGATTCGGGCAGCGGTATCGCGCCAGGTTTATTAAAGGAAATTTTAAGCGGCAAATCAGTTTCACAGAAACCATATGGAAATGGCCTAGGATTAACCCATGCGATGCATATGGTAAAAAACGAATGGCATGGACAGTTTATTATTGAATCGCAGGTTAATGTTGGAACGCGAATTGATATTATTTTGCTGCAATGTTAGAGAAATCATAAGCGCCAGGTGAAATTAAAAACACCCTCTCCCGCCCTTCGGGCACTCCCGCAACAAGTGCGGGACGGCGCGCCTTCCGAAATGACAACAACTGCGCACTAGCAATTTTACCGGACATTACTGCCGCAAGAGAAGAGGATGCTGGCCATCTCGATATTATTTTTTTATTAACACAAAATCGTACTCATCCGCTTTTTCCTCTTCCTTCTTTTCCTCATCCTTATTTTCCTCATCCTTATTTACAAATGTAGTCGTCTTCTGAGTTGCATTATAAACAAAAAACTGATGCCCTGCACGCGCATTCAAAGAACTCGCCGCTTCAACGTCCTGTAACACGTCAACTGGTTCGATACGTTCTGGCACCACCAAAAATGTATCGACTACCTCATCCCCTAAAATCTGTTTACATAGCGCAATATATTCCCCAAAATGCGGGCCACGTGCATGAAGTTGTGTTAAAAGATAATAGAGTATTTGGTACCATTGAAATAATGGTTCAGAAACAATACCCAATAATTGCTCTCCTTGCACCACTTTAATGACTGACTGTAATTCATTTATTTTTTTATGGCTATCCGCATTTTGAATCGGCGATGCACTACTAGAATCAATTTTGCCTTTTATTTCTGCTATTCTCAAAAAATAGCTATTTGCGTTAGTGATGCCAAATAAAGAATCTAAAAAATAATCCAACAATTTTCTACATTTGAACATCGCATAATAAAAAACGATGGTTTGATATTGACGACCACGACCTAGTTGCAATTTTTCCGCAAGTAATTCTTCTATTTCTTTCTGTGTAGGAGGGTGACGTTCCTTATTAAAAAATAAATAATCTAATTTTTTAACACTATCAGGTAATGTTAATCCGTCAGACCATATATCTTTACAATACTCCAACACCCATCTGATTTTTTCATCATCAGTTAACAACCCATGTACAAAGCGATCTTTTGCAAATGCTTTAACCGTCTCTTCATAGCGATCAAACGCAGCTTTGTCAGCTGGCCTACTAGCAAGTTCTTCTCGCAAAATATGGCCTAAGTCACGCAATTCTCTAATGCGCCAAAAAAACCCATTTATATCTATAGGTGCGTCATCTGGTAAATTGAATAACTTATTCCTTTCACCGGTAAAAATATCACAAAACGAAGGGGCGGGTTTAGCCAAATCATTATACATCCAAGCGCGCACAGTCTTCATGGCTGCTGGATTTTTTTGCTGTATCAAATGCACCAAAGCCTCTGCCGCATCCGGATAATATAAAGCACGAATAAAATGATTTGCGGCATATTCTCCACAATTTTTTACCTGGTCTGGCTTGTCCTGAATAAACGTCATCGTGTTTGATAATTTATTTTGGTTTTTATCTAATTCGGCTGCGAAAATATGTCCACATGCAAGATGTACCGAGGGTTCACCACATTCAGCAGCAGTTTTCAAAACCATCAAGATAGCATCAATTTCGCATTGTTTAACCAGATCGTTATCATGCAATACCTTTAAAAAATGAATGGCTGGCACATAACCATGCCGCGCCATTTGCTTACAATAATACACTACCAATGTTTGATGATTCTGTTGGCAGCAATACATCATCGCATACCAAACAATAGCAAATTGATATTGCTCTATGTATGTTTTAGCCTCTCTATTGATGGAAACATTCCGACATTCAGTTTTAGCAAGATTTAACAAGTTTTCTGCTGCATCTTCTGCATCTTCTGCATTCCCTGCTTTAGCTTGTAAAAAAAGCGTCTCAGCTTCACGCTCAGCTGCTGTGCGTGGAAGCACACCTGGTTGCAATTCAATTAAACGTGATAATTTTGTTTTTTGCATTTGCACAGAACGATACAACGAAGGAAAACTATCTACAGCATCTTTATGTGCAATAAGTTGATACGGTTTGATACTATTTGCAATGTATTGATAAAGTTCGATGCACTGATCATCATGTATTTTTTTTGGATCTTTTAATTGCATCAAGGTATAAGCCAAAATAGAAAGCCATGCGCTAGTATATGGTCGGCTAAGATACCGACTAATCGTTGCATTAGCTGTAAAGGGTTGCTGCTTTGCAAACGCTGCAATATTTACATCATTCGGCTTATTTTGCTCGAACTCGCTAATATAGCTACGCATTGCTAGGACTGCCGGATCAAGCGGCATAGTCATTGCTTCAATTTTTAGTTGTATCTTATCAATTTCATCTTTACATGCACCTTCAAAATCTGCCAATTTTTTTTCATCAAACAAAAGCGTCAAAAACAAACCCAATAATTTCGGGTAAAAAATCATCGCAAAATAAAAAATAATTGTTATTTCTTGGCGGCCATTTAAAGAAAAATCTAATTTTTTAGTTAATATTTCTTCAATATCTTTTTCTCTAGGCACAGAAGATCGATCAAACAATTTCTGTAATTTTTCAACACCATCAGGCAAATCTTCTTTTGGCCAGAATTTATTAGCGTACTTCAACAATAACCGAGCTGCCTGAAATTTTGTTAACTCACCTCCATGCTGCAGTACCATCATACCGTCATTTTTTTCATCTGTTTCATGGAAACTTGAAGGAAAATACCCCACAATCCAATCGCCAAAAATAAATTGGCATAGATCAATATAATCGCTAGTATATGATTTTTTATTATCATGTAATTGTGACAACATACAAGCCCATATCTCATCCCGAGTAGCACTATATGAAATGGCTGGTTTTTTTGCAAAAAACAAAGAAATAATATTACCCTCTTGCAAATAAGACTTAATTTCTTGAATTTTATTTATACTTTCAGGTTCCCAAACAGTCCTATCCAGCTTACCTTTTAATTCTTCTATTTTGTTTTTGTAATCATCTTCTTTATGGCCAGCTAAAGCATAAATTCTACTTAACAATTCAGTTAACAGCTCTTCATAGCAAACCACGCCATTATAAAATATCACTGCCAATGCTTTTCGACCGGTCATGAGAGAAAACGTCAATTTATCTGACAGTTCTTTTTTAATCTCTTCATCACTCGGTGCGATTGGCTGGGCAAATCCATGTTGCAATTTTTTAACGCTTGCTGGTAAATCTTTCTCGTTTGGCCAGAGGCTAGCAGCATTCATCAAAATCAAACGTACTTTTTGTTCCTTATTCAACACATTTGCTTCTACTGCACTAGCTTCAATTTGTCTAACCAGCAGAAGATGTTGATCCAATTCAGCTTGCAATGACTCGCCTAATTCTGATGCGGTGTAACGTTTTTTTAAAGTGCGGGCAAACGTAGCACAAGGTAAACTTTCTATAAACAGCTGATATCGATCACTGGCTGCTGGCGTCGATAAAATAGCTGCTAACTTGAGTTTTTCTTGGTTAAATAATTCCTGCAGTTTTGCTCGATTTGCTTCTTCTAGATTAGGCAAAGGACAAAATATAACAGTTTTCCACATATCTTCATTAGCTGCATGCTCGTTAATAATGTTGACCATCTTTTCTGCTACGGCTGGATCTGGCAAAGCAGCCATCAGCTGATCCACTGCTAAATTAACATCATTTCGAGAGAGATGAATTTCTGCTAAAGCAATGGCTGCCGTGTTGCATATACAACCATATTGACGGGCAGCTTGTAATTTTTTTATTACGCTGCTAATAATCTTTGAAATATTAATTCCTGGTGTCAATTGATGAGGTTGCAAACTAAGCAAGTATTTAACCGCTGGCAGGTTGCCATAACACGCTGCAAGCTTATACCACATCACTGTATCCAATGTATGTATGCTATCTTTATCATTAATTGCTGCAGATGCCTGCGCTTGGTAGTTAAATACTTCGCCGAAACTCTTATTCCAACCCACAAAAATAAGTATGCGATTTATTTTTAAAGAGCCAACTAAGCCGGACAATTGTTGTCCTGCTGGTTCATAAGATTGTTGTACAGCAAGAAAATAATAGCGGGCAGCGATGACAATGTAATGCAAATAGCTATTAATATTCTCATCACGGTTTGGATTGCCGGTTAGAGCACGTTTTTGATAGTGCAATTCTGCCAAATACTCAGCTAGCAAGGCGAAATCAAAACAAGTTTTTGCCATACGATCGGGGTTTTCTGCTAACCGGCGGTTGTATTCATGTAAAAAATCTTCATCAGTATGGCACTCAGGAAAGATACCGGATATATCCGTCCATCGCACGAATGAAGCGCGGATTTCTGTATTGTTATTTATTATTACTTCTGTTGCTTGAGTAGTTGGATTTAGATCTTTTGTTGTGCGCATATTTTTTACCTGCTTTTCTTTGCTCTTGTTATATTTGCCGCTATAGGGCAATTTTTATACAGAATAGCATGATTTTGCTCAACAATACAACTTAAATTATTGTTTTTTTCTGTTGTTGGGCTTCGCAAACTCAGCCCAACCTACGCGGGCACTCTCCCCTGTAACGGAATATTGTTGAATAAATACGTTAGAGCTTTTGCCTCTCCCCTTGTGGGAGAGGCCGACGCCGACAGGCGGCGGGTGAGGGGTGTTTTTCCAATAACATAATATCAAAATCTATTTCTAATTTATAGAAAACACACAATTTATTATATACATATATATATTCCATAAAAACACCCCTCACCCGCAGCAGAGTTTACCCCGCACTTGTTGCGGGGCAGCGGCCTCTCCCACAAGGGGAGAGGCAAAAACGCTAACCCGCGTAGGTTGGGCTGAGCTTGCGAAGCCCAACAATGGCGGGAGAGGGGCTTTTCCTTCTGTGAAGCCCAACAATGGCGGAGAAGGTGCGCTTTTCATGCAATAAAACTTTTTTTACCTGCCTTTGTTTGGCCCTGGCATCACAAAAAAATCCGGATCGACTACACATGTTTCATGTTCTTCCGCTTCTTCTGCAAGCGATGAAGGTTGTGTCGTAGTTGTTGTCGTTGTCGTAGTTGTCATAGTGGCTGCTGGCATTAGCCTTACCGATTTCGAAGACATAGTCACCAGTGGTACGGGTGCAAGATCAGATTCACTAGATATCGGTTCAGGCTCTACTCTTTGCGCAAACAGTCCCAAAAATTTTCCACTAATTTTTTCAAATGTAGATTGCGGAACAACAGGCCGCCCTCCAACCAAATAACCCGTAACAACATCCTCCTCTCCACTCTCATCATCCCATGAATCTCCACTAGAGACACCAAAAAACTTATTGCGGTCTTCAGCTAGCGATTGTTGCATAACACGCGATTCACCATATTGTTGCAGCGGCTTACTGACTGTTTTCGCTTCTGCTTCTGCTTCTCCTATCTCTTGCTTTTCTTTTGCTAATTGCTCGTCTATATGCAGGACAGACGCTTGTAATGTAGGAAAATAATCGACAATATCCGCGTCGTCAAAAGCAAATTTGCACAACTCAACATATTCCCTGGTAAATGGTACTCTTTCTATATCGTTTAATTGTGCTAGTAGACAAGCCAATATCCCATCCCATTGGCTGGATAATTGGCTTGACGAGTACCATTTTTTAACTTGATCAATCTTTTCTTTAATTTCATCGATTTCTTTACTTAAGACCTGTATAGCAGAAATTTGATCTTCTAACTTTTGTCTTTTTTTAAGAAAAAAATCAGAGCAGGACTGCGGTTCCCGTCCATCAACCAATAAATCCGGATATTTAAAAAATCGGTCTAAAAGATAATCCGCCAACCCCGCGCCATGCAGTACAGCAAAATAAAAAATTACTGTCCGATATTCGAACCACAGCTTTATATGGAGTAATTTTTTCCACAGACTTATATGGATTAATTCTTTTAATTCTGCTTTTGTCGGCACATGTTCTTGACTAAACCAAGCATCTAATTGCGCGACACTATCAGGTAGCTTATCTGGCCAAATTTTTTTGTTAAAGATTAATAGCCAGTTAATTTTTTCTTGTTCGGTAAGCGCGCCACTTGCGAAGGATTTTTTAGCAAATTCAAATACTGCTGTTTCATAGTTGGCAATGCTGGAAAGAAAATTATTTGTTTTCACCTGGGAAGCTGGAATATGTTCTTTTAATGCATAACCTAATCTTAACAATTCTCTTGCTTGTAACAAAAACGTATTGGCATCTGTTAATTCTCGTAATTGATTTAACCCTGCTGCTTGCTCACGAAATAAATGATAGATTAGCGAATTTTGCTCACCCTGATTATTAAGCAATCTAAGTGACAACTTTTCTTTTATTATTGAAGAATCGTTCTTTATCAATTCAACCAATGCATCAGCAGCCCCCGGGTAAGGTAATGCCGACAAAAGATATTCAAATGTATGGTGTTTAGGTCGATCCACACCTAACAAACCAAACTGTTGCATCTGTGCCGCAGCAAAACAAGCTGCTTTTTCACCTTGATTAACAGCAGCTAGTAATTCTGGGAAAATAGCTCTTCTCATCAAGGTCATTTTTACAGAATCTTTATGATAACGTTCATGTAACAATTTAATTGCAGGCATATAACCAAATTTGGCCAATTGCCTATAATAATGCATATATAGATCAGGAGATAATTTACGATATTCACATAATTTAGCTGTATACCAAAGAATAGCATGCTGATGCTTTCTATCTAGTGTTTTATTTGTTCGGGATGCAGTAATAGCAGTGCTTTCCGTAACAGCTAACGCCAGTAACTGTTTCGTTGCAGCTTCATCGCCAGTCTTAGCTGTTTCAAAAAGCGTTTGCGCTTTTCGTTCAAGCGGGGTACGACTGACAACGCCTGGGAAAGACTCTGGTTTTTTTATGATTTTCATCGATTCATGCAAAGAAGGAAAACTGTCTACCACCTCATTACCTAATAGCCACTGACAGAGTCGAATATATTCAATATCAAAACGGGATTTTTCGTCTTTTATTTGTATTAATGCATACGCCATGACTAAATGTAAAATTTCCTTGTCAGTAAATTCAATATAACTGCTATATGACTTCAATGCAAAAAATTGTTTAATTTGCTCAATTTTTACATCACCTTTTTTACCATATTGATCAATTTTTTCTGTTAATTCTTTCAGTTTTTTTTGACAAATTACGTTATGGTTTTCTTTAACTTCCTCATCAAATACTAGCTCCAGCAAATCATCTAATAATTTCTCATAATAAACGATGGCAAAATAAAACAGAATTGTTGTCGGGCGCCGCATATTTAAAGAAAATTGCAATTTATTTGACAATATTTTCTCAATTTCTTTTTCACTAGGCGAATCTTCCGCCTCAAATAATTCCTTTAAAAGCCGAATGCCATCGGGCAATGCGAATAACCAAATTTCTTCACTTTTATCTAATAGTAATTTAATTTTTTCGTGTCTGGATAAGAGGCCTTTTTTTAAGGCTAAATATCTGATCTTGAATGCACCTTGTTGACAAGTATCAATCGCATTATGTAGTTGATAATTCTGCTCATAGACAATATATTTTTTTAACACTTTTCCCAACGCAATGAGTAGGTTTATTTGATTAAGCAATTCTCTTGTAACTAAAAGCTCTTTTTTTTCAAGAAAAGAATATAATGATTTTGTTATGTGAGAAAATAATTCTATTAATTTAATACTGCAGGAAGAAAAGTCATCTTTTTCCAAAAATATTTGTGTTTCAGATGGGTGATCCTTTAATAGCGTCACGAAAGTTTCTATATTTAACGAGGCAAGATCTTCAACATTTAAATTTTTAGCATCAAGGTGCGTAAAAAAACTATCTACACCTTCAAGAAACTTAGTCGATAACGAACGCGGGGCGGCCATCTGTTTTTACCTTTTTAATTTTAAGTGATAATATTTGCAATATTTGCCACTATGGGGCAATTTTTACGCAGAATAGCATGATTTTGCTCAACAATACAACTTAGGATATAGTTTTTTCTGTTGGGCTGAGCTTGCGAAGCCCAACAATGGCGGAGAAGGTGCGCTTTTCATGCAATAAAACTTTTTTTACCTGCCTTTGTTTGGCCCTGGCATCACAAAAAAATCCGGATCGACTACACATGTTTCATGTTCTTCCGCCAATCATCGTCATCACCAATACCAAAAACATCATTTTTCTTTGGACGTTGTCCCCTAACCAGCGATTCACCATACTGTATCAGTGGCTTATCGGCTTCTTTCTCTTCTGCTTTTGCTTTTTTGTCCTCTATCTCATGCTGTTCTTTTACTATTTGCTGTTCAATATTATATTGCACCGTCG
>DATAXC010000186.1:0-3103 GCA_036266895.1 Gammaproteobacteria bacterium | reverse complement strand
ATGCACCAGAGATTATTAATTGGGACAAAGCAACCCAACTTGCTGGAGGCAAGCGTGAGCTGGCTGAAGACCTGTTGGCGATGTTCGTTCGTACATTGCCAAATGATATTTCTTTAATTAAACAATCACATAGTAATCACGATCAAAAAACGTTAGCGTATCAAATTCATAAGCTTCACGGCGCTGTTTGCTATTGCGGGCTGCCGCGAATAAAAAACGTGCTCGGACATCTTGAATCGGAACTCAAAAACAATATAATGGTTAGTCTACCTACTCTTCTTGATCAGCTATACATTGAGGTTTCTCTCTTACTTGAGCACTATTCCCGCCTAAAAAATAATAGCGGCTCAGTATAGAAAACGGCGAGTTACTATTAAAAGATCCGCGTGCGGAGATATAGCCTATGAGTCAGATGCAAAGTAAAAAAACGTTTTTGCAAAAATACCAAGATGTGATGCCTACCGGCGCTGGTGCGTTGTGCTTAATTCAAATTTTTGCGACCTTAAGTTTTAGCGTTCTCTACTCCACACTCATTTTGTACGCCACCAAAGGTTTACACATGAATGACACGTTAGCAACCAGCATCACTGGTTCTTTCGTTGCATTAAATTATTTCTTACATTTATTAGGCGGATATGTTGGCGGCCGCTATTTAAGTTATCGCAGTTTATTTGGCATCGGCATGATGTTGCAAGTATTAGGCTGCGTACTCATCTCTGTACCCGATCCAAATTATTTACTCTGGGGTTTATCCGCCTTTTTAGGCGGCAGTGGGATTAATGTTACCTGCATCAACTGCATGGTCACGCAATTATTTGAACCCGATGATAAACGTCGCGAAGCTGCTTTCCTTTGGAATTATAGCGGCATGAATATTGGTTTTTTCGTTGGCTTTTCTATCAGCGGTTATTTTCATTTACATCAAGCCTACCACGAACTCTTTTTGTTAAGCGGGCTTGGCAATATGGTTGCGCTTGCTTTAACGCTTTATAACTGGAAAATTTTAAAAGATCGCGACACAACGTTTGTTGATACTGCTGCCGCGCTGCAAAAGAAAGGGCGAATGATTGGGATTGGTATTCTGATTGCCTTAGTGTTTACATTACGCATCTTGCTTGAGCATACCGATTTATGTAACCAGCTTATTTTAGTCATTGGCGCGTCGATGTTAGCATTGGTGACGGTGTTATCGCTTAAGTATGGACGCACTGAAAGAAACAAGATGTGGGGTTATATCATCTTGGCGTTAGCCTCTATCATCTTTTGGACGCTCTACCAACTTGCGCCGATGGGATTGAATTTGTTTATTGAGCGTAATGTCGACAGACATTTCCTCGGCTTTATAATTGCGCCGCAGTGGGTGCAGAATATTAATACCATAGTTATTATTTTGGGTGGACCGCTGCTCAGTGTTGTCTTTACGCAAATGCGTGAACGCGGCATTAACATTAACATTCCATTTCAGTTTTCGTTGGCGCTCTTTTTGATTGGTACGTCATTTGCTATTTTGCCCGTTGGTATTAGCATGGCTGACGCTGCTGGTCTCACTAACTTTAACTGGATTTTGGCTAGTTATCTCTTGCAGAGTACAGGTGAGTTGTTCATTTCACCCATTGGGTATGCGATGGTGGGGCAATTAGCACCTGTCAAGTTGCGCGGCTTGATGATGGGTATTTGGATGATGATTACAGGTGTCGCGGCTATCTTGTCGGATCATTTTTCTAAGATGGCACTTGGGTCGGCTGAATCAACAAATCCATTAATGACGAATGCTAGTTATAGCCATACCTTTGGGGTGTTAGGCTGGAGTGCGATTATTGCGGGCGTGGTGTTGTTTATTGCTATACCGCTTGTGGCACGGTTAACGCAAGAAAAACGTGCGTCACATATTAAGAATATGGAAAGCTTGGAGCTGAATGAAGAGGCGGCGGTTTAGTTTGGTGTTCACGCTTGTTATTTTAGCTTGTAATTTTAGCTTGTTATTTTAGCTTGTAATTTTAGCTTGTAATTTTAACCTGTCATTCCCGCGAAGGCGGGAATGGCAGGTTTTTATGGGTTCCCGCCTTCGCGGGAATGGCAGGTTTTTATAGGTTCCCGCCTTGGCGGGAATGGCAGGTTTTTTTCGTGCGATAACATTATTTAAACGTAATAATAACGTTATTAAACGCGATAACGCGATTTAAATAAAACAATAATATAACCAACAAAAAACAAGAAACTCAAGGAACAACATGGCAAGTCATCGCAACTTAAGTATTACTGAAAATCACACCAATAAACTCCCAACAGAAATATTATCACAGGTATTTCTTCTTCTAAACGCTCAATCATTTTGTCGCGCATCACAAGTTTGTCACTTTTGGCAACGAACAAATACCCTTCTAGATGAACAACGATTCAAATCTATCTTCCCTGACTTACACCCTCGCTTCACCGACCCTGAATACACTCAAGTGATGAAGACAATTAAAGCTCCTTTTGACTGGACCAAAAAGCTAGGCCGAGCATTTACAGAGCGCTGCGTGGGTTTAACCAAAGAACAGATTCAGGATTATATTGTTTTTCGCTGCCTTGATTTACCCAGAATAGAAGCCATTCTTGCAAGTGAAGATGGCCATATACGAATCATGCTAGAAGATGCTCATGGAGAAACCATCTTTCATTTTTTACGATACGCTCAAAATCCACTCCGACAAAATATATTAGATTCAATTTTCGCATGTTTAATGAAGCAAGTTCCAGATAAAACAAACTATGGGGAAGAAGAACCTCGCAGAGAAGATAAGCAAACAGTTTTTGGCGCTAAGTGGCGTCAAGTGGTAATGCCTGATTTTGGTTATGTGGTGTTAAATGTCAATGGAACGGTGCGCAAGCAATTAGCGTTTATCGTTTTATGTAACCAAACAGAACTGTTAAAAAATGCAATCACGGTGATTGGTGCGAACATTAAATTAGATATACCCTATCTTTTTAGCATTGTAGTAAAATTTAACCTTGAAGACATGTATCATCTTCTACGCAATAGCGGTTATTTTTCATTTATTTCCTGGACAGATAATCGGGATGATTACCCATGCGCCTTTAGAGTCATTTTTGATGATTT
>DATAXC010000158.1:0-1830 GCA_036266895.1 Gammaproteobacteria bacterium | reverse complement strand
TGCTTCGCTGCGTCACTTAACAATTGAAACCCCCATTCATAATACACAAGCGGTTTTTATTGCATCAAACATTCAACATTTGCATTATTTAAATCTTTGTTTATCTCCCAAAGAATTCACACAAATTGAAGCAAAAAATTTTGGTGATGGAATTGCATCTGGATCTCTTAATGAACTATGTTTGACATTACCGGCTACTGACAAAAGAGAGGAAATTATAGTAACTGGAGAAAGAAGTAGGTCAGTAATAAGGTCTTGTCCAAGCTTCACTATTGACGAACTTGCAGAAGCACTGGCTCGTCATAAAAATACTTCTCTCCAAAAACTTGTACTGCACCAAGGTTACTTTCAAAATAAACAAGCCACCTCCTTAGCCCAAATAATTAGGCATACTGTTATTCAAGAACTTCAATTAGGAACAAACGAAGATGAAACTGATCATGAAAGTGATCAGTTTATTGGCAATCGTGGTTTATCTGATCTTATGGACGCTTTGGCTCAAAATGATACGTTAACTAGCTTTAGTTTTTGCTGTGATAAAGCCACTGAGAGCGGTTTCAAACTTATTGCCGAGGCTGTTGAAAAAAACACAACCATTAAATCATTAGCCGTTGGAACATACCTTACCATCAAACGTGAAGCAACTTTTATAGCTTTTGCAATAGCATTTTTAAAAAATGAAACCTTAACGAGCTTTAACTTAGACAATTGTGTGGAAAATTACCCTATTCCTATTCATTTAGCGGATATGATAGAAAGTCAACTAGAACTCAATAAAAAAATAGAAGGAATTTCTTCGCCAACTGATAGTATTACTTATTATAACCAGTTACTGCAATTCCGCAATGAAAAGCAAAAAGTTTTTGACGACTACATTAACTCGCACGCTAAATCTTTTTTAAGACACAATTACCTTTCTTCTGAACGATTACGATTGTTAGGCAATACACAACAATTAGGTGCGCCTGCAAATGAAATAGAAACTACGGATGCGTTGGACAAAAGTCCTGTATTTGAAACATGAGAGTATCTTTGCGCTCATTACTTACTATAAATATTTTTATTCATCCTTAAAAATAATATATTAATGTTTGCCTTTTCGATTTGCAACAGTAGCCTCTACCGCATTTTTTAATTTTGCACAAAAACTCTCTGTATAAATTATAGGAAAATCCATTTCTTTTTCCCATGTCATTAACAAAAGTGATTTAATGTATATACTTCTAACTATATAAAAAAATCCTCCGCTGTCTGACACTGTTCCGGTAAATATTTTTTCATGAGGGTAAAAATTAAGTCGAGAACTGGTTGATCAATTTTACTAACCATCTCGCGATATTCGCGAAATTGCTTTGCTAATTCTTCTTTTTCTTTCAGCATATTTTCCATAGGGATCTATCCTTATAATAACATTCCACTTTATTCCGCTTCTGACTGGTTAAGGTCTATTCTAATTTATTACATAGCATTAATTAATGCAAAGGATTTTTAATGAAGCAAGCCCGTCTGATAGCTTTTCTAATACAGCAACCCAATCCTCAAACGAGATAAGCTCCGGATCGTAAAATTTCAATATTCTGTTATTTTTTGATTCAATTTATTAAACCTTCTTTTGCTGTGAAGCTAAATATTCCAAAAATTTTGCAATATGCTCGTGATTTAACGATCTGGCAACATCCAAAGGCGTTTCACCATCAGCAGTAACCGCATGGATATTAGCACCAGCTTCTACTAGCGGTACAATAGCACCGATAACATTATAAGTTGCAGCATAATGCAACGGAGTAAGACGAAATTCATCTTCATAATAATTAGGATCAACACCAGATT
>DATAXC010000145.1:0-10134 GCA_036266895.1 Gammaproteobacteria bacterium | reverse complement strand
TCTAGTGACTTGTCTCATAAGGGCTCCTTTGCCCCCTTGAGTTTGTTTTATTCAGAGGCGACAACTTTCCTGACACTGGGGGCTAAAGGCAATGAATATTTTATTGATTTATTATTTTATAATCGCCGCTTGCAAGCCTTGGTAGCTTTAGAAATTAAAAAAGGTAAATTTCAACCTGAATATGCCGGTAAAATGAATTTTTACCTTAACCTTCTTGACGATTTTGTACGTGAACCACATGAAAATCCTTCTATTGGCATCATTTTATGCTCTGAACGCGATAGATTTGAAGTTGAATATGCGTTAAGAGGAATAAATAAACCCGTAGGTGTTTCAGAGAGTTCCATCAGGGGCGCTAGTGGGGCACTCAAAGCCAACTAATAACAGCAAATGCCAATATTCAATAGGCCATAGCAATAAGAAAGTTGTATTATCTAGCCTTGGTGCGGTTAGATATTTTGAGATACACTTAAGATATAGGGTACTGAGGTGCTTATATGAAAACATTCGATAACTTAACTAAATTTTTAGAAGGTATTGGCTCAATTATATGCCTATATCCTAAAGAAAATAGGCGCGAAATAAAGTTGCCCAGCTCCTCTATTTGCGGTGCATTAAAAGAGGATTGGAAAAAAGTTGGACTTGACATGTGGAAAGCTTACCATGTAGTAGATTCTCAGCATTTAGAGACTAAGCAGCATAGAGGCAAAGATGACCGATTCGAAAGATCTCCAAGACAATACCCCTGATCAGCGACAAGGTGTTCGGAAACATTCGCAAACATTTATAGCTCAGATTTCTTCCCCGCTTCCTCCACCAGAAATGTTGATGAGCTATGAGCGTGCGCAGCCTGGACTTATTAATAAAATTATCGAAATGACTGAGGCTGAAAGTACTCATCGACGTGAATTAGAAAAGGATAAGTTACAAGCTGAAATTAGCAACTTGCAAAGAGGTGATATGCTAATATCCAGAGCACAATTTTCGCATTAATTCTTGGCGCAATCACAATAGTTGTTGGTGGCATAACAGGAATTTACGGTGCGCAAATAACAGGAAGCATTATAGGAGTTTCGGGGGTAGTCGGGATAATTGGGGCATTTTTGAAAAATAGTAAACGCGAAAAATAAATAGCAGGTAGCTTTAAAAAGCTTGCCTAAAGTATATTTAATTGACCATATTTAAGGTGTTTCCGAGAAATCGGCTGGCGAGACTGCTTGTGAGCAGCAGCTTTCAGAATTGGCGATAACAAGTCATTTGGGGGCTTACGATTTGAGGCTCTAAGGTCTTTGGTTTTAGAGCCTTGGGTGTTATTGTAACCGTTCAAGGGGCATTAGAAATTGAATGAATGTTAGTTTGTATTGTCAGGTTTATTTGGCTTGATTGGGTTAATATAACGGGACGTGTTAAGAGGCTTGATTTCGCGTAGGCCCCCAGTGTCAGGAAAGTTGTCGCCTCTGAATAAAACAAACTCAAGGGGGCAATGGAGCCCTTATGAGACAAGTTACTAGATATCCCGCCGAGATAAAAGCAAGTGTATTAACAAAAGCGTTGGCGCCGAATGCCCCTAGCGTAGTAGAATTAGCAAAAGAGTTTAATATCCCCTACGCTACAATTTACTCCTGGATGGCTGGCATGCTGAACAATAAACCTATTACACAAGTAAGTGAACCTCAACGACCTCAAGATAAAACTGCATAAGATAAGCTTCAGGCAGTGATGGATATGTTAGGTAAAACAGAAACAGAGCGAGCTGCCTACTGTCGAGGGCACGGTATTTATATCAACCATTTAGATGAATGGAAGAAACAGGTTTTAGAGAGCCTTGGTGTTGCAAACACTAAGAAGCATAAAGCTGAATATCTGCTGATACTGAATGAAGTGAAACAATTAAAACGTGATTTACATCGCAAAGATAAGGCGTTAGCTGAAGTATCAGCTTTACTCATTTTGAAAAAAAAAGCAGATCTACTCTGGGGGGACAGCGAGGACGTTTGATTACCGAGCAGGACAAGGAAGGAGCTATTAAATTAATCCAGGAAGCGTGCACTGCCGGTGCTAGATTAAAACCTGCCTGTGAGCTATTAGGGCTGGATATAAGGACACTACAGCGATGGAAGAAAGAGTATAGTCTTAAAGATAAACGCTGTGGTCCAATAACAACACCTGCTAACAAATTAACTGATACTGAGCGTGCACGTATCGTGGAGGTAGTTAATCTACCGCAATATCGCAATCAACCACCCAGCCAGATTGTCCCTCATCTTGCAGACAATGGTCATTATATTGGCTCAGAATCCACCATTTACCGCGTTCTTCATGCGGAAAAGATGGTGCAACATCGTAGTGCGTCACGGCCTAGAGCACATCATAAACCAGACGAGTTACGCGCTACAAAACCTAATCAACTCTGGTCGTGGGACATCAGTGTGCCGCAGCAAGCGGCTTAAGAGATGGAAGCAGACCTTCCGCAATCGATTTGCAGGAATAGATTGCAAACCACTGTAAGCGGCATCGGTCAAAAGCCTATGTCGTGAGCGTTACAGAAAAGGCATAGCAATATGTCAGGTATGGATCAAAAAGACGAACACAAGTGAACCACCGTTCAAGTGTCGAAACAGACCAAATGATGTCAAAACCAAGGAGGTTATGTTGCCTTGGGATAAATTTAGCAGATACCTGTCTACTGGCTAAGTGGCATCCGGCATAGAGGTGGCGTGAGTTTGATTCGGGCTCTTAGGTTGAACTGCGGGAACCTGTATAGCAATGGTAAGAGAACGGTACAAGTAGAGAACCTACAAGGCCAACAGTATCAAAGTGCTATGCAGGGACGGACAAGTTCGTAGTAGTGATGAAGTTGCGGTAATCGTAACGGAGCGAAGGGACTTGGCCACTTAGCTGTAAACAAATGATCAACTAGATATTTAGGAGGAACTTTTGGGCACAGCAAAACCATTTGAAATATGCAAGAAACTAGTGTGGCAAGTATACCAAAAAGTAAAAGCTAATGGAGGTGCAGCCGGTATAGACCAGGAATCAATCGCTGATTTTGAGGGGGAATTAAAAGATAATTTGTACGCGGAAAGTATTTTTATCTTTATTTATTTCTAGATATTTTTAGCAGGAAAATAGTTGGATTTAACGTGTTTGATCAACAGTGCGCTGAACATGCTGCTGATGTTGTAACTAACGCGTATGTAGCCGAGAATTTGCATGAAGGCGATGTTACCTTGCACTCAGACAATGGCGGCCCTATGAAAGGATCTACGATGTTGGCAACATTACACATGCTAGGGATTGTGCCATCATTTAGCCGGCCATCTGTGAGTGACGATAACCCATTTTCAGAATCTCTATTTAAAACGTTGAAATATTGCCCGCAATATCCTAGTAAGCCATTTGCATCCGAAGAGGAAACGCGGATGTGGGTAAAAAAATTTGTTGACTGGTATAACAATATGCACCAGCACAGCGGTATTAATTTTGTAACACCTAATGCACGTCATCAAGGATTAGATAAAAAAATATTATCAAGTAGGACGTTGATATATGAGTATGCTAGGCAGAAAAATCCTAATCGATGGTCGAAACAAGTGCGCAACTGGCTATGTGTTAATGAGGTGTATTTAAATGCCAAGCGTACTAATAAAAAAGCTGCATAAAAAAATGAGTTGCTTTATTTTTTGATTGCTATTATTGTCCGTCGCGTAGATTAATTTTAATTTACTTCACGCGACAACTATCCTGAAAGTCACCGGTCTATGCGGCTGGTATCATCAATCATATTATTGGGTAAGACGGCTGTTTTATTTTTGTCGTTCATTTGGCGACCTTTTTCCTTGGCTGAGGCGATTAGTATTTCTGTCAGCGGTGCTGACAGTTTTGTCAATGATTTGTGGCAGCTAACTATACGCTCGAGAAGGGATTGATCTCAAGAGCGCGTAGCCAACAAGGGACATTCGTAGGTAACACACCATATGACATCACTATAGGTCACAATTGCCATTCCTCGATAAACACTAGGCTCGACTACTGTTGCTTATTGCCATATAAGAAAATTTCCTAATAAAGTAGTCACCTTTTCTCTCGCTTCGATGGGACTCATATGGCCGCAATGATTCAAGACATGGAATGTTGAATGTGAAATTTTTTGGTTTAGTAATGTTGCATGGGTTTCATCAAAAATGGCGTCTTGTTTGCTATGAATAATCAGCGTTGGACAGGTAATGTGTTTTAAAATAGGAACGCAATCGGTTCGTTGCTGCATGGCATGCTCTTGTTTAATTACATTATCGATGTTGCGTATTAACATGGCTTTAATTTCTTCTTTATAGCATTGTTGATATAGAAACGCTTTTAATAGTTTTTCAATGAGTAAGTCGTATTGGCCTTGTTTTGCCAGGGCAATTAAATGCTCACGTGCCGCTGCTTTTTCAGGTGAATCAAGCTTTGCTGTTGTGTTTAGCAGGCAAAGATGAGTAACGCGTTCAGAATACTTTCTCATTATTTCTAGTGCTATCCAGCCACCCATAGAATGGCCTATCAGGGCAAATTTTGTGGGTGCGTTTTTTAGTATGGCAGCGACCATTTTTGTGGGTGTGTTGGCATCATGTATGTTGGTAATAATAACAGGCGCTATTGTTTCAAGGGTTGGTTGCTGATATTGCCATACGGCAGCATCGCAAAGTAGGCCGGGAATAAGAATGATTGTTGTTGGTTTCATATTTATATTCTACACGGATTACACCTTCAATAGAATGCGCGTCAATCTAATTCTTTGGTTTCATTTCGTTTTTTATAAAAACTTGTGGGGATTCGCTAGCACTTGACCCCATTGTTTAAGGGGCTGTTTAAGGGGATACTTGCCCTGATTTTATGTATTTAGTACAATAACTTGCTTTACGATATAACTATGCTGAGAAAAAAATGAATACAAGAAAAGAATCCGAAGAAATCGTGCTACGAGAAAGTATATTTTTCAAAGACCTTTTCTCCAGTCCCATCAGTGATGGACATACCAAGCACGAAGCTTTCATTGTTGAAAATGAGCACCTGACACATACACGTAATCTTGATACACCATTTGTGGCAATTCGGTCTGACCTTAGACCTCCTGACGTTATATTTTCAAGTGGTTTTTTTCCACAAACCACTATTTATGAAAATTGGCAGATCAGACTCGGACTAGAAGGTTTCTGGCAAACAATTAATCTAAAAGAACCAGGTCCTATTGGTAGCTATCGTGAAGAAACTAATCAAATGATGATGAAAAAAAACATGGAAAATGGTCTATATGACATTGATAGTGTTACTTGTATTAGTTTGACAACACGGGCAACCACTGCGGCTAATTTTCCATGTTTCAGTGATAATAAAGAGGATAGCTTAAGAGAAAGATGGTTGTATGCGGTGCATGTAGACCATTATTTTGATGCTTGTATGTTTGAAATGCAGAAAAATCCAAATAGTTGTGCCATACAGTATAAAGAATTGGCTTCTCATGATATTCCTTCGGGTCATATATTAGCTGCATTGAAATGCACAATACTTGAGCGCACTGAGAACACAGTTCGATATACAGCTTATGGCAATCCTGTTATTTGGCATGTTGATGAGAAAGACGAAAAAGATGAAAAAGACGAAAAAGATGAAAAAGGTAAAAGTTTTCTCAGGGGAGTTCCTCGCTATTCTGAAAAACGGGATGCAATTGAAAAGACGTTTGCTACGCTGACTAAATATTCATATTTAGTCATAAACAAGTCTTTCAAAGAAATTTCAGTCCAAGGGCGCGTACCTGAGGAAAAAGTTGTAAGCAATAATGATCTTTCCATAACAGCGCCTGCTGGAAAGGAAAAAAATCTATCTCGCAGTTCGTGTAGTCTTTTTTTTAGAGCAGCTCGTGAGAGACTTACGCCAGCATTTCCTTTGCGTCCCCGTAGAGAGTTTTCTGTAAGGGATTATAAAAAGCAATTTAAAGACAGTTTACAAGCAGAAATGGAAAGAATGGCAAGAAATGATAAGGGTCAAATTAATAGTGTTCGTCAACAGCATATAAATGAGGTAATAGCTCAACCGACTACAGAAAAAGTTTATAAAGAAGCAAAAGATCTGCTGGATGATATGCACTCGCTGTTAGCTCAACAAAAACAGAGAAATAGCGTGATTAACATCGTTCGAATATCTGAGCATATTAAGAATCTAAAAATTATTATCGGTGAATTCGAAGAATCTTATTCTCATTCAGGCGTCAAGTGCGATAGCAAGCTCATCTCGGTGATCTTTTAAACTTAATCAACTCTCCGATGCCCGTTGACATAAAACCAAACGCCGGCAATTAAATGAAATTCGCTTATTTCATGCAATATGTGTTTTTGAGGCCCTTCATAGAAGTGGGCAATAAACTCAACAAATCCAGTTTTATCCTGTATAGAAGTGTTAATCACTTCTAGCTTACGCCATCTTACTTTTTTTGCCCAAGTTCGTGCAGTCTTGGCGTCAAAATGATCTGCCGCTGGAGATAACATGGTGCGCGCAATATACACCATATTGGTTTTCGTGTATGCGGTATAACGAGAGCGCATTAACTCTTCTGGCGTTGCTGGTATTTGTTGGCCAGTGATAAATTTTCCACAGCAATTTTGATATGATTGAGTCGTACCGCAAGGACAAGTTGTCATCATTTTATCTTATATGTATTGAGTCACTTTATATTGCAAATTGTACTAAACCATTTGAGTAAGCGCGAGATAATAATAAGCAACCATGTCTCATTATTAATTTTACTAAACAAGGGGATGCCTGCTCATATCAACACCTTTAATGTAAAAAGTCTCATAAAATTATTTTTAAATCAAATAATTAAGAGTTAAATAGCGTGTGTATTTACCTCGATGATATTCGTTCAATTTATGGTTGTATAAATCATATATTAGTGGTATTATGCAACTAATATATGATATATCGAGGCTTCAATGAAAATAGATGATTTGATTTTACAAATTAGAGCTTCCTCCAGAGAAATGGTAAGGCAGCTAGGTTTGCTAAATAATTGTTTTTCATCCATTGGTTCTGTTTCGCAGTGCCATGCGTTGGTTGAACTGGATGCTCATGGTGTAATGAACTTGGGTCAGTTATCTACTGTATTGAATCTTGAAAAATCTACAACAAGTCGTCTCGTTTCGCAATTATGTAATAAGGGGATTTGTACTATTCAGCCAGATGAAAATGATCGTCGAAATAAATTAGTTTCTTTAACAAAAAAAGGGGAATCGCTAGTTAATAAAATTCACCATGAAGCCAAGTTACAAGTTAAACAAGCCTTGGATATTTTGAGTGACGATGAGCAGCATGCCGTCGCTCGAGGTTTATCAATTTATGCCAAAGCGCTTAAGCGTTCTAAATTACAAAATGAATATACAATTAGAAAGCTTCTTAAGGCGGATGTACCGCAGCTGATTAATCTAATAAAAACCGTACGCACTGAATTTGGTTTCGATGCCAGTCATCCAGGCGCACCTTTGTTTGAGATTGAATTAAATAAATTATATGAAATTTTTAATAAAAAAATGAGTAATTATTTTATTCTTTTGCAGGACAAAAAAGTTGTTGGAGGTGTGGGTTTTTCTCCTCTTTCAACTGCTGATCAAGCCATTTGCGAATTAAGAGGCATGTATCTTATTTCTCATTTACGCGGATTGGGCTTAGGCGCACTTTTACTGCAAAAAGTGTTGGAGGAGGCAAAAAAAGAAGGATTTAAAAATTGTTATCTGGAAACGCAGGACTTTATGTATGGAGCAAATACGTTATATAAAAAGTTTGGCTTTAAACAACTCGATAAGCCGCTTAGACAGTCTGAGCGAATTTGGACAAATTCTTGGTATATTAAAGAGGTATAAAACATGAGTAATAATACACAGTTAGCTCAATTAAATGATTTATTAAAAAGTCAAAATGCTGATTATTCAATTCTTACTGATGATTTTAGCATTGAAAAAGCGGAAGAAGGCGCAAAACATTATGGTATATCTTTAAGTGAAACGACACCGACCTTGATTTTAAAAACCAAGGAAAAATATTTTGCCGCTATTATTTGTGGAAATTCACGCATTGCCTTTAAAAAATTAAAGCAGGCTTTAGGCATTAAGGATATTAGTCTAGCTGATCCACACACTGTGCTTCAGATAACGGGTGCTAACGTAGGTGAAGTTAGTTTGATTAATATTGGTCTCACTACTATAGTCGATAAAAATGTTTTAATGAATAAAAATTGCTATGGCGGATGCGGTGTGCCAAAAACTACTCTACGTATTAATACGCACGATTTGGTTAGAATATCTGGCGCGCAAATACTAGAATTTACAGAGCCTCGCTCTTAAAAAAGCATGCAGTGGAGGGGCTGCCATGTCAAGATTATCAATTAAAGATAAGGCCAAGCTGGATAAATTTTATAATATCATTGAGCATGATCTCACTAAATTTATTGGCTACCCAGCTAATATGGCTTTTGATTATACGGAATTATACAGATTTTTAAAGTTTTTTTTGAATAATATAGGTGATCCTTTTGTTTCTGATCAATATGCCTCTTATAGGCATCAGATGGAGCGAGAGGTATTAAATTTTTTTGGCCGCCTAATGCACGCTGGTAAAAATTTTTGGGGATATGTTACAAATGGCGGAACCGAAAGTAATTTATATGGCTTGTACCTAGCAAGAGAAAATTTTCCAAACAGTATTGTTTTTTATTCTTATGACACTCATTACAGCATTCAGAAAAGTTTACGGGTGTTGCAGATGAAATATAAAATTATCAAATCTCAACAGCATGGCGAGATTGATTATTCAGCGCTGGAGCGTGCGATTCATGCAAATCGCAAACGTGTGCCTATTGTTGTGGCTACTATCGGTACCACTATGAAAGGAGCAGTAGATCAGGTTTTAAAAATACGATCTATTATGAAAGATTTAAAGATTAAAAAATATTATATCCATTGCGATGCGGCATTAAATGGTATGGTATTTCCGTTTATTAAAAATGCGCCTGCTTTTGATTTCTCTGCTGGTGCAGATAGTATTGCTATTAGCGGCCATAAGTTTATTGGTTCTCCCATTGCATGTGGTGTGCTGCTTGCTAAAAAGAGTTATGCAGATAAACTATCAAATTCTGTGGAATATGCGCAGACTATTGATAATACCTTGCTCGGTTCAAGAAGCGGACTAGCCTCACTTATTTTATGGTATTCAATTCGTAGCCACGGCGTAGTTAAGTATAAAAAAATTGTAAAGCGCTGCATGGAAAATGCTGATTATGCTATAAAGCAATTTCATAAAGTTGGAATTCCTGCTTGGCGTAATCAACACTCTCTGATTATTGTGTTTCCATGTTCTTCAAGGCGCATCATTGAAAAATGGCATCTTGCACCGCAGCAGGGCTTGGCTCATATTGTCACTATGCCTCATGTAACAAGGGCTCTGATTGATGAGCTGATAGCAGATATGGAAAAAGATGGGAAATGAGGTCGTATGATCGCAGTAGGGCAACCTGGCTGGCCGTAGGGTTTAAGCGAATATTGTATAACAAGTTTAGATGAATAATTATTAATGGTATTGAGATTACATGTTTAAATTAACATGCTATATTATGGCATTTTTTCAAAACAATCATTACCAACAAGTGGATCGCTATCCCTGCAACCACGCTTACTATAACAATCGCACTACATATTACAGACGTTAATGTTGCTATTGTGCGTAGTATCCGTACTCTTATCTTGACTTTGTTGTCTTGGCTTTTACCATTGATAGTAGTCATTATCGGTTTATTTCTACTATTAAGCTTGTTTTATACCGGCCTAACACCACTTTGGCAAACTGGCCTGCTAGTACTTTATTACGTTAGCAGCGGCAACATTAATTATCTTGATTAATACAGCATATCAAGATGGTAAAAATACCTTGACGACTATTCGGCACTATTCTGTAACCTTTGCATGTTGTTAGCAGTGCCACAAATCCGCGCATAAACAGCGAACAATTAATTCAAAATTAAAGCGCGTAACCACCGCGGTACACGCGCATTTAATATAAGTTAACGAAAATCCGCCTGACCGCTATTGCGGCCATAATGCCGAAGCT
>DATAXC010000090.1:0-13141 GCA_036266895.1 Gammaproteobacteria bacterium | reverse complement strand
CATGCGCCAGTAGAAAAACTGATTCAACAATTATATGGATTTTATGCAGGAGAGATGTAATCAGGTTATTGTTTTTTAGGTAACAAATTAATATTGCCTTTCTTAGGCTATACTATCGCCTTTTCATCAACCATAAACATAGGGGTAAATATCATGTTAGCAGAACAAAGCCGCGGCCAAACAACCTCTTTTTCAACGATACGACCGTTCGAGAATCAAGAACAAACAGATGCAGAATTAGATAAAGAAATTGAACGGTTAAACGGTCTACCTCGTGAAGAACTAACCCCCCAGCAGTATCTTTTTTTAGCTACTGCCTATCATAAAAAATCCATTATTTCTAGCGAAGAAGATCCCTCTCGACATAATTCTCTACATAGTGTTATGGCTATTTATCATTATCGTGCACTCAACACTTTAGATGCCTGGAATAAGTTATATGCTTTAGCGTATCACTATTTTTGTTTGAGCAAGGAGGAAAAAGTTTATACCTGTGAATTAAGCTATATGGCCGGCGAGGTAATAGAGCATTTAGAATCCTCTTGGGGAAACGTTGCAGAAGAAGAAAACAGGAAATATCAACAATTAATATTGGACCATACACTAACTTTAAAGGAAACAAACAACATAAAGGCTGTTAATAATGATCAATATAATATCGTACGTGCCGCTGCACATGGTTATATGCCAGCGATTCAATACTTAGATAAATTAAATATTAATAAACTCGACCAAGCCCTACCACCAGCAGACGTAGAGAAAGCATCGAATGTGAAGGATTTGGTTGGGGTGAAATTAATCATGACGCAGATGTTGATGTTACACCACCTCATCCTTGAGCATTTCATTTATCACCCCAACTCAAACTTAATCCCTTGCGCAAGCGGCAGTGCATTACTCCAATTAATCGTGTTGGTTTGTCGTCGCATATAGGCCTTCCAAGCATCAGACCCTGCCTCACGACCACCACCGGTGCCTTTTTCACCGCCAAATGCACCCCCAATTTCAGCACCAGAAGTACCAATATTCACATTCGCTATGCCGCAATCACTGCCGGTTGCTGATAAAAATCTTTCTGCATGTTGTAACTGCGTAGTAAAAATAGCGGAAGACAAGCCATAACGTGAATGATTTTGCATGACGATCGCATCGTTTAATGTTTGATAACGCATCACATACAGAATTGGTGCAAACGTTTCACGTTGCACAATGTCCCAATTGTTATCGGCAGCGACAATCGTTGGCTCAACAAAAAAACCTGGTTTATTCAGCACATTCCCACCGGTTAAGATTTCGCCGCCTAGCTTCTTTACTGCGGCAATCGTTTGTTGAAATTGCTCAACTGCGTGCTGATCAATCAACGGCCCCATTAAATTATGTGTATCTAATGGATCACCAATTTTAATTTTTTGATAGGCACTAATCAGCGCTTTAATCACCTTATCATAAATTGTTTCATGAATAATTAAACGCCGTGTTGTTGTGCAGCGTTGTCCCGCGGTGCCAATTGCACCAAAAACAATCGCGGGTATAGCGATGGTTAAATCTGCTTGTGCATCAACAATAATTGCATTGTTACCGCTGAGTTCTAATAAAGCGCGGCCTAATCGACGCGCCACCATCGCATTGATTTCTTGTCCCACTGCGGTAGAACCGGTAAATGAAATAAGCGGCAATCGCCCATCATTTGCCATACGGGTGACCATCGCATTGTTGTCAGTTGCGAATAAAGAAAAAACCCCGCGACAATTAAATTTTTCTAATACCTGATTGCAAATATGTTGCACTGCAATCGCACATAATGCTGTTTTCGGTGACGGCTTCCAAATCACCGTATTCCCGCAAATAGCAGCAATAAATGCATTCCATGACCACACTGCCACTGGAAAATTAAACGAACTAATCACCGCTACCACACCTAATGGATGCCATTGTTCATACATACGATGTGCCGGACGTTCTGATTGCATAGTATTACCGTACAACATACGTGATTGGCCTACAGCTAAATCGGTCATATCTATCATTTCTTGGACTTCACCATCACCTTCTTGTTTGGATTTTCCCATCTCTAACGAGACTAGGCTGCCTAAATGATCTTTGTGTACGCGCAATGCATCACCAATCGCCCGAATGATTTCGCCACGTTTAGGCGCAGGCATTTCTCGCCAAGTTAAAAACGCTTGTTGCGCGGCTTGTACAACATGTTCGTAATCTTGTTGCGAAGGACGGAAGGTCGCTGCAATCGGTTTACCATTGGCGGGGTTATAAGAAATCATTTCGTTATCAGCTGTATGTGTTGACCACCAGTGTGCGTCTGTGCTCGCACCACTATTTTTTTCTTTTAGCTGAAGTGTAGATAACAAATCCATTTGTTTTGTCCTTTAGGTAATTAAAAATTGCATCCGCTAGCAGGAGGAGTTGGGTTTAACCGCAGACGGAGCTGCTCCTGCGATCGACCGGCGCATCCCTGCGCCGGACGGTCTGCTCGTTAAACCCAACTCCTCCTGCTAGCTCGTTCAATGTACTCTTAAAATATAGGGGAAAAACTTTTCCCATCTTACATCAATGGTCAATGGCATTGATCGAGCAAAGAAGAAAAGGCAGGTAGCTAGCCTGACCGGCACAGAGATGTACCGAACGGTTTAGAATGACAATATTTAATATAACTCTCAAACTTTTTCCCAATATTGCTTTACCTTTTCCAAAGGTATTACCTCACCTTTTTTTGCTGCCTTTATGCCTTCTTTAATAGCATGAACTTGCCACTCATGAAGATCCACATACTCCTCTAATACTTTTCTTTCCCAATAAGATTTAGATTGCTTTGTAGATATAGTCAATCTATCTCTTACTTTTGTTGGAGTCGAAACCAAAGTAAAATAGCGCATTATTTATCACCAATATACAAACTATATTTTTTTAATATTCTTAGGATAATAACACAAAAAATAAGTTACCAGCGCCACCTTTTTGTCTTATCTCCAAATCATCATTAGCCCAAAAAATCACCACATTGCAAATACTAGTCACTCTACGGTATGATGTCCGTACTTTGTATCTAATACGACATGTTCATGACGTATTTCAAGGACGCGCAGATAAAAGCATATGCTCGTCGTTCTTCAGGATGCCCCATTTATTAAAGTTAAAGTTACAAGTTATCTGTGTTATCCAAATGATAATAGGAGTGTTGCATTATGTTGAAAAAAATCATTTTTTCTGGTCTTACCTTAAGTGCTATTGCTGCAACCAGCATCGCCGTTGCCAGTCCAGCGCCTTATCTTGGTGCAAGCGTCGGGATTGCTAACAATACCTCTTCAAATGCTATCGGTAACCTACCTGGTTATGCACGCGGCGTGCCGTTTGAAGTATTTGCCGGTTATGGTGGGGTGATCAGTGAAAGTTTGTATCTGGGCGGTGAAATCACTGGCACAGTCGCAACTGCTGAAATTTCTTCCAGCGGCGGCGTAAAAACCACTTATGGTTATGGCGCAAGCATCATGCCTGGTATCATGTTAAGTGATCACACACTCGCCTTTGTACGTGCTGGTGTAGTCAGATCGCAGTTTTCCAGCGTTGATGACAAAGCAACGGGCGGTCAATTTGGCGTGGGTATCCAAACCCTATTAACGCAAAATATTGATTTGCGTTTAGAATATGCTTTCACTGCTTATCAAAGCGTTGGCAAAGTAACTAACGTAGGCGGTAATGTCATCGACGGCAAATTAGATGCACCACGTTCTGATGCTTTTAATATCGGGCTCGTGTATAAGTTTAATTAATTTAACCAGGAAACCGGTTCATAGGCATGGATAAAGCATTTATTATTTTGGATAGAGATGGAGTCATTAACTATGACTCCCATGAATACATTAAATCACCTGATGAATGGATTCCTATCCCGGGTAGTTTAAATGCCATTGCACAACTGAACCGGTCTGGCTTTCACGTATTAGTAGCGACTAACCAATCTGGTGTCGCACGCGGTTATTATGATATCGAAACATTGGATCGCATCCATGAAAAAATGATGCGAGAATTAGCTGCTTATGGCGGCTATGTTGAAGAAATCTTTTTCTGTCCCCATCATCCAGACGAACAATGTGTTTGTCGCAAACCCAAACCTGGCTTATTGCAACAAATGCAAAGCAAATACCAGTTTGACTTCACAAAAACTTTTTTTATTGGCGATTCATGGGTAGATGTGCAAGTTGCACAAACTACTGGTTGTAAACCGCTATTAGTATTAACCGGAAATGGACAACTCACACTGACAAAACATCCGGAAGTAAATATTGTGCCGCATTTCCCAGATTTAGCTGCAGCAGTAAATCATATTGTTGCTGCAAAAGGTCATTTTAATATCTAACAAGGATTTGGATACATTTTCATGCAAAATACAGCAAAAACTTATTCTACTTTTAATTTATTTATTCGTTCCAGTATTTTTTTTCTTTATTCTGGCATTTCAATCGCGCTATATAGTTTTCTTTGTATTTGCAGTTTTCCTTTTCCATTACGTTATCGTCAATGGTTAATACGCACTTATTTGCGTTTTTATATTTATTTATTAAAAATAATTTGCCATGTGGATTATCGTGTTCATGGTTTAGAAAATATTCCCACTACACGGAAAGGAGTTATTCTCTGTAAACATCAATCGACTTGGGAAACTTTTTTTCTGCCCACACTATTTCATAATTTAGCGATTATTTTGAAACGTGAATTACTTTGGGTGCCTTTTTTTGGCTGGGGTTTAGCAACATTGGATCCGATTGCCATTGATAGACGTAAAAAAGCGTCTGCTATGCAGCAGATTATTGAAAAAGGTAAAAAATGTTTAGCGGATGGCCGCTGGATATTGGTTTTTCCAGAGGGCACGCGCATGCCGGTTGGCCATGCCGGTAAATATCAATTAGGCGGTGCGCGCTTAGCCATCGCTGCAAATTGCCCGATTATTCCAATTGCACATAATGCGGGACGTTTTTGGCCGCGAAAATCTTTTATTAAACATCCCGGGGTGATTCAAGTTATTGTCGGCCCTGTGATTGAAAGTGAAGGACGTACACCTGAAGAATTGATGGGATTAGCGAAGGCATGGATAGAAACCACTGCTGCGGAGATGTAGCTTGCAAAGTATTTTAAGAATGAAAAGTATACGGTTACGGGATGAATAATACGAGGCAATATTCACCAGAACCAGAATTTGCTGAATACTCTGGTGGATTTGCAGTTACATTCCGTTTTAAAGAAGCCATGGGCGTAGTACGAAAAACAGATCATCATGAAAGGCCAGTATTAAACAAACGACAAGAAAAAATAATGGAAATTTTAATTGGGGGAAAGTCTTTAAGTGCTAATAAAATCTTTGATCAGTTAGATAATGTTGCTAACTTGAGAACAGTTAAAGCTGATTTGGCAACGCTGAAAAAACTTGGATTGATAGAACAACTTGGCAGTGGAAAACTAACTTTGTGGCAGCTAAAAAACACATGAATCGTGCAGATCGTGCAGAATATCAATAACTAATTGTTTTATAATAATTTTTAGTTACCCTATTTGGGCTTCGGCAAGCTTCGGCAAGCTTCGGCAAGCTTCGGCAGCTGACATTCAACTATTGCTGAATGATGGTCTACACTATTAACTATAACTGCAACATAAGTATTTATGAAATACAGATGAATGGGGATTTTACATGATTATAGGCATAAGCGGAATATCAGGCGCGGGAAAAACAACACTTGCAAAAGCATTGGCCACTCAATTACAAGCAACCGCTCTTTTTTGGGATGATTTTGATCCTATTTCAAAGCCACCTGAAGATTATGTGGCGTGGTATGAACATGGGGCAAATTACAATGAATTTGACTATCAAGCGCTTGCAGACACCATTGTTGCGTTAAAAAGCGGTGTTACTGTTACACATCCAACAAACCAAGAAATCTAAAAAATAAACTTTTTAGTGATCTTGATCTACGCTATATTTTACAAGGATCATAATCCTCTATACTTTCATGTAAGGTATCATCAGTATAAAACCAATTGCGCCATGTACTCTTTACAAACTAATACATTAACCATCAGCAGCAAATACTTATTATAGCTGTCACTGTAATCCCCGTGCATATTAGTAATTTCGAGGACAATATGCTGCTTCGATGTCATCCCGCACAAATACCCTTCCAAGTAGCCTTAAGTTTTTATTGACAAAAGAATAAATTTTCTGTAGTAGGAAGTTTGGATTGAATAAGGAGATTGAAATCGCATGAATATAGGGTCAGGAAATACGGAAGAGTTTATATCAAGAGAATTTAAATCATTAGAACTTAAGGATAAAAGGCTAAATAAGCGAGCGAAAAAAGTATTAGAAATGCTACAGAAAAACCTCACAAGCTGCGTAAGACGCATGTCTTCTGATTCAAAAGATATACGCCAAACGTATGATTTTTTTTTCCAATCCCAAGGTGACGAGATTGAAATTAATGGAACCCCATTACGCAAAGACAGTAGAACGCATTAAAACGAGTGATGCGGAATATATTCTGGCGATCCAAGATGGTATGCGATTAAATTATACTAGCCATAAGGCAAAAACAGAAATTGGTCGTATTGGCAAATCAGGTAATAAAGAGCAATATGGCTTAATTCAACACGTCATGCTGTGTGTCACTGAAAAAAATGAACCCTTAGGATTACTTGATTTAAACTATTTTCATTATGATGAATTTGATTCAGATAATCATCGTCATCATCGTACAATTGATGAGAAGGCGACTCGATGTTGGTTAGAGGCTTTATCAAGAGGTCGATCTCGACTTGGCGAAACGAATAAAAAAATTATCAACGTTGCAGATCGCGAAGGAGATTTTTTTGAATTTATAGATTCATTGAGTTCGGCTAATGAATTATATGTAATTCGGGCAAAACATAATCGTTATACTGGTAAAAAACATCGAGATAGGAATGAGAAATTATTTGACTGTATTAGAGATACCTTAGATGCAGGTGAAATGATAGTCACCATTCAAGATGTTGTTACCCGTGAAATAAAAGATATCACTTTAAAGCTTAAAAAACTTAAAGATGTACTTATACCGCCACCAAATAATGGAAAAGAAGAAAAAGATATTCATGCTTACAAGCCTGCTAAAGTGAATGTAGTAATGGCTTACAATGATGATCATGAATGGATTTTGTTAACTAATTTACCTGTAGATACCCAAGAAGAAATAGAAAAAGTCCTTAGTATTTATAAATTGAGATGGCATGTGGAGGATTTTCATAAAGTCCAAAAAACCGGGTATCAGGTAGATGAACTTTATTTGCATTCTTCATTACAAGCAATGGAAAATGCACTTAGTATGGCTGCTATATCTGCTTGCCGACTTTATTGGCTTATATACATTGGTAGAGTTGAGAATACAATTCCAGCAAACAAATTATTTGAAGAGCATGAATGGAAGTCAGTATATATTTATTTTAAAGAGCCTGTGCCAGAAAACCCTCCAACACTTAAAGAAGTGATTCTTAGAATTGCACGTCTTGGCGGATATAAGCTAATAAAATCGGCTAGTTTGCCGGGTGCTAAAACTATGTGGATCGGATTTCAAAAATTTTCAGTCATCAGTGTTATGTATGAAAATATGTTGTCAACAAAAACTTAAGGCTACTTGGAAGACAAATACCCGTGACAGTACATGACTTCGTTCAAGTTTCTTGAACGGGTATTTTGCGGGATGACATCTAATTGGTTAGTTGTCCTCGAAATTACTAACATGCACAGGAGTGACAGTTCGATAGGTTATTTCTCTAACATACATGCCTTTTATTTCCTTAGCTTGACACCTACGCCACAAACTAAGTAGGAGAATGTATCATTAGCTTTGTTTTTTATTCTACCTCTTTAATTAAGTTAACTCACCAGCTCATCCATAAATCCGCCGGTTAATACATTATTGCGTAAGCATTTTCTTTTATTTTTAAGACAAAGTCCAAGTGGTGAATCTGTTGCAAATAAGTCGTTCAGTACCGCATAAGGAATCAATACCGTTTGCGTACCATAAACATACGGTGCAACTTGATATTCATCAAAAGTAATCAATAAACCACTGGGTTTTAAGTTCCAATTTTTATAATTTTCTGACGTAGGTGCTGTGCCCGCTAAAATAAATTGTTTATCTTCCAATTTTTTGTCTAAGATTTTACGACTATAATCAGCTAATACCGCCAAATAATTGGCATCGGGTTTAAACAACTCCGCTAATTCTATTGGTAATCCGCTAGCTAAGTCATAATTCAACACACGGTGATAATGATACGGATGCGCTTGCGGCGTGATATAGCCTTGAATGCTAAAACGCACACTGATAATCGGTGACTTAGTGGTATTCAAGATTGAAGTCGCAAAATCAATCACCAATTCATTTTTTAATTTTGCTAATGCAGCTTTTTGCTGCACCATCTGTGCCTGTATGACACGATCTTTAAAAGAAGCGATTTCTTCTTTTAATATCGCTTGTACTAACGTATTAAATTCATCGATGTGATCATCGGTTTCTTCACCCACTAAACGTGGATAAGTAGATTTAATGACAATTTTAGGTTTTGCATATTGAAAATTAACCGTAGGCACAAGATCAATACTATCGGTAATTTGATAGGTTTGTTGTTCATTGTCTTTACCATCATCATCGTCGTCGCCATCATCAGCAAAAGCGTGTGATGATAAAGATAATGTGAAGATGATAATGCAAAGTATTTTTAATAGGTGGTGCATGTATTTAGTCTCTATAATCATTTTTTTACACTTATTCCCCTCTCCCGTAAACGGGGAAAACCCTCTCCCACAAGCGGGAGAGAGGGAGTAGGTTTGCTGATATCTTATAGGGAGAAACTTGACCACTGCCTTCATTATTTTTCAGCTTACGGAAAAAATTTGACCCATCTGTTATCCCTCCCCCACTTGTGGGGGAGGGTGCCCGACAGGGCGGGAGAGGGTATCTTTCGCAAACAGACGATTATTGTAGGGGCACCCCTTGTGGGTGCCCTATCATCCATACTTATTATTGTTGCCCCACCTTCACCGAACTACTAACAACATTGGCGTTACTAGCAACATTGGTTACATTTTTAGCCGTATTCGCGCTGGTATTAACTGTTGCATTGTTATTAGCCGCAGACTGATTTACCGCTGGGTTCATCAAATTCTTTTCGGCGTGACAGTCAGTACCTTGGATTTTGGTATTAATAATAATACCCTTAGGATTGACCACAAACGCCGTAATACAACTTAGCGTGGAACTACGATTCCAAGCCATGTTTGTTGTTGGTTGCGCCGTCATGACAGGTACACCGGTCGGTGTAACGGATACACCAACAGCAGGGGAATAATTATTGGCATAAGTACGATAACTTTCGCTTTTATAAACATAGACGCTGTTCCCTTGCGCACCAGCAACCACATCGTTCGGTTTGCCCCAAGTTTGTAATAGGGTATTCACATTGCCGCCCTGCCAACTTTGAACTGTTTTGCTATAATTACCTGCCGTGGTCGCACAACTCGCCAGTAAAAAGATTGAGCTTAATATAAAAATTCGACGCATAATGGCTTCCTTTTCCTTTAATAAAACTTGATTGTACTGCATAATGTACGCTAATTATACCTATTACACTTGAAAATGCGATTTATGTATTTTCAAGTGTTCATTACGCGATGGGGCATAGAATCATTAAAATACCATTCGCACTTCGCTTTTTGAAGTGCAAATGGTATATACTTAAAGCATTTAGTTTTTAAACCATTCTTTATGAAATTAGCCTTTTGTCTTTTCAATTATTTTGCTTTCGGTGGTTTGCAGCGTGACTTTTTGCGTATTGCGCAAGCCTGTTATGCGCGCGGCCATGAAATTCATGTTTACACAATGACGTGGCAGGCTGAACCACCGGAACAATTTCATCTTCATCTGATCAAAGTCCCTGGTTGGCAAAATCATGTCCGTTGCCGTCGGTTTGTTCAAGCCATTCAACCTGAACTCAGTCAATACGATTTGGTAATCGGATTCAATAAAATGCCTGGATTGGATATTTATTACGCAGCAGATGTGTGTTACCAAGCGCACGCACATAAAAAGCATCGGTGGTTTTATCGGTTGTTACCACGTTATCGGCAATGGCTAGCTTTTGAACAAGTGGTTTTTGCAGAAAATAAAACCACAGCCATTTTACTGCTTACCACCCAGCAACAAAAAGAATACACTGCTTACTATTACACGCCGCCAGAACGCTTTCATGCTTTACCGCCTGGGATTAGTAAAGATCGTCTGGTTACTGCCAATACCCCCGTTATACGCGAAAAATTACGTGCTACTTATGCTATTCCTACCGACCACTTCATTTTACTGATGGTGGCTTCCGCTTTTAAAACAAAAGGGGTAGATCGCGCGATGATCGGTTTAGCGCACTTACCTGCTTATTTACAACAACGCTGTGTATTATGGGTAGTTGGTGCAGACGATCCGCACCATTATTTGCTGTTAGCCAAAAAATTGAGTATAGACCAGCGTATCCATTTTTTTGGCGGCCGCTCCGATGTAGCTGACTTCTTACAAACGGCCGATCTGTTATTACATCCAGCACGGCTGGAAAGCGCGGGTGCGGTGTTATTAGAAGCTGTAGCGGCAGGGTTACCGGTATTGACTGTCGATGTTTGCGGTTATGCGCCCTATATTATCCAGGCGAACGCCGGCCAGGTATTAGCTTCGCCATTCCAACAAGACGTTTGGGATAAAGCAATGACCGCAATGCTAACCGCCTTGCCGCAAGCTGCTTGGCGAACGAATGCGCTCACATTTACACAAACCGCTGATCTCTTTAGCTTGCCAGAAAAAGCGGCTGATTTGATCGAAGAAATAGGAAAACACAAACCCGCTTATACTACAAAAAGTGATGTATATTATCTCCATCCCAGCTTGACCCCGTATTTCTCAACTACCAATGCTCTATTTGATCAAATCATGGCATTATCAGGCCAGATATTTCGCAAACAAAAAGGCAGAATTACGCAAAGAGTACAAATAGGAAGCAAATATTATTTTTTAAAATTACATACCGGTGTCGGTTGGAAAGAAATTATCAAAAATCTACTGCAAGGCCGTTGGCCAGCATTAAGCGCAAAAAATGAATGGCGAGCATTGAACAAATTACATACATTAGGTGTTGCCGTACCGCGTGTGTTAGGATTTGGGCAACGATGGCTGAATCCGGCACGGCAACAATCTTTTTTACTGATGGAAGAAATTGCGCCGGCTGTTAGCTTAGAAGTTTATTGTCAATCTTGGCGAACTGCCCCACCCCGTCTTGCCAACAAACAAGTATTTATTGCTAAAGTAGCGCAGATAGCACGGCAATTGCATCAGCACGGGATTAATCACCGTGATTTTTATATTTGTCACTTTTTATTGTTGAATGGTCAAGCAAACAACCCGCTTTGCTTAATTGACTTGCATCGGGCGCAGATTCGTCATGTAATACCAACACGCTGGAGAATTAAAGATTTAGCAGGATTGTATTTTTCAAGTAAAGACATTGGTTTAACACAACACGATTATTATCGGTTTATGAAAATATACTATGAGCAACCCTTACGTGATGTTTTAAACTCGACTTATTCACTATGGAAAAAGGTAAAAACACGTGGAGAACAACTATACCGTGACCATGCCCAATGATGGAGCACAACCCCCCGGTAAAGTGCGCGAGTTGACTTGGAAGCAATTACGTCAAGTAGATCATACCTTTACCGATGCTTTTATTTTGCAATTGGCTAACGATGAACGTTTACAAGCCACGCAAATAGCGCGCATTTTGCCAAAAAAACGTTTGGTTATCTTTGGCACTTGGCAAGATAAACCGATTGTTGCCAAATTATTTTTTCATGCAAAACATGCTAAGCGTGATATGGAAAGAGAAATGGCTGGCGTGCGCATTCTACAAGAAAATAGCATTCCCACACCTCAACTGTACCAGCAAACAATCAGTCACGATCAACATGTTTATATCTTAATTTTCGAACAAATTTTAGCTGCTGATGTCCTGGACATTGCGCATTTAGACAAACAAGATGATTCTCGTTTAAAAATGATTACCGAAGAATTAGCTACGCAACATGTGCTCGGTATCATTCAACATGATTTACATTTAAAAAACTTTCTTCTAACTGAGAAAAAAATCTATACGTTAGATGGTGCGCAAATAGAAAAAGCACCTTATTTATTGCCAAAAAAAATAAGTATGCAATATCTCGCGCTTTTCTTCGCGCAATTAGGCGTTGGCATGAAAGAACAACAAATAGCTTTATTTCATTATTATGCACGACTACGTGGTTGGCGGTTAAAAAAACAAGATGTATTAGAGTTATTTCTTTTAATAAAAAAAGTCAATGAAGCACGGTGGTTAAGTTTTGCTAAAAAAATCTTTAGAAATTGTACGGACTTTGCCCGTATTAGTCATTGGAAAATAGTTGGCATGTATCATCGCATCAGTGTATCGCCGCAATTATTTGCTGCATTTAAAAATCCAGAAACTTTATTCAATCACCCTACTGCAACTAAATTAAAAACCGGACGTTCAACCACGGTTGTTAAAGTCACATTAGATCAGCGTGATTACGTGATTAAGCGTTATAATTTAAAAACCAGTTTTCATTATTTGCGCCGCTGTTTGCGGCCCACACGTGCTGCGCATTGTTGGCGCTTAGCGCAAAAAATGAATTTGTTTGGTTTGATAACAGCAAAACCGGTTGCATTTATAGAAAAACGTTATTTTGGCCTACGTGGTGTTTCTTATTACATCACTGAATATGTACAAGGCGAACAAGCAGATCGGTTTCTTGCACATGCTGATGAAGTGCAAACAACACAGGCTATTCAACATGTGAGTCGTGTATTAAAAAACCTTCCACAAATAAACATCACGCATGGCGACTTAAAAATTACGAATATATTGATTAATCAACAATTGCAGCCTGTTTTAATTGATTTAGATGGTGCTGCAGAACATTTTTCACTTTCTAGTTTGCGTGGAACATGGCATAAAGAAATTAAACGGTTTTTACGAAACTTTCACGATAATCCAACACTAC
>DATAXC010000050.1:0-2284 GCA_036266895.1 Gammaproteobacteria bacterium | reverse complement strand
TGACGTGAAGAAGTTTATTTTGCACCAATTCTTCATGCTTTAATAGCAGAAATATAGTTATGTTGGCTATAAGTAATTTAAGGCGTAGTCGTTGCTTTTCATAGGTTGGATAAATTTCATAATTACTGCATATAAAGCCATCTTATTTTCATGACGCTCTCCTTTTCCCAAATGAAAGAGGTCAAATATTCTAAACTAAATAAGAATACTACTTACTGCATTCGAGGCTCGGGTCGACATCATTAAAATCGTTGGTACCCTGCGTAAATCTGACAAGTTCAGTTAAATACGTTGAAAAAAATAGTTCATTATTGTCTAATATGAAAGCAGAATTATTCTAATTCTAGGAGTGTTAAAAAAACAATAAATTATTATTAAACAAACAAAGCATCATTTAACTGATACTCGCTCATCAGGCTAGATAGTAATCAATATTTATATAATAAATCAAAATATAAACACATTTACTTTTTATTTTAAGACATCTAATTTGACGAGAAAAAATTATTTAGCAACGAATTATTTTTTGCAAACTGTTTTTGGGAGGAAATATGCTATCGAATAAATATAACTTAGAAAATCATATAGTTAAACAATCTAGTGAATGTAAAGAAAAAATAGTAGCCCATATTTCCGGGTTAAATGGACAGATTCTTAATTTTAATAATGATGAATGCATGTTTTTGGTAAGTGTTGGTACTCAACCATTTGAATCTGCTTCCTTGTCTGCGCAGTTAGAGGTATTAAAAAAATTTAAAACATGCACCATATTAGTTGGAGATACCTTACAAAAGTATAATATTTTTCTTGATTATTCTATTAATGCAGAGATTTCTATGGAACAAGCCGAAAAAATTGCTTGGCAACGAGGTACAGAGTGGGTAGAGAGATATAAAACAGAATTTGATACGCAATTAGTAGAGTATTCCATTCAGCGCTGGGACGAGTGGAAAGAAAACATTGGATTTGTTAAAGCATTGAGCGATGTTAAAAATTTATTGTTAAAAGACAAATCATACCAAGAAGCAATGAGCCAATCTATTGCTGAATATCGTGAACGCTATCATAAGAAAGTAGGGGATGCATTATTTAACATGGTTAAACATAAATTTGATGATGCTTGTCAGCAATACCTAATTGAAGAGTGCGCTGTTATGTTACTTATTGCTAGATGCAGTTATTGTCGATACGCTTTGTATCCCGCTAAACAAACTGCTATTTTAGCAATTAACGATGCTATGCTTATTCGACCATATTATCCTAGCAGTATGATATGGTTACCAATACGACTTAGAAAAAAGAAAAATGTTTATTCTCTATCCTATAACTAAGTTTTTATTTATAATGATATAAATATTGCTTAGAAGCAGGGAGAAAAGTCGACATGGTTAAGCACAAGGGATTGGCTAATAAAAATGATTTTTCAAATGAAGTATTTCATAATCTCTTAGCAATTATGCCAGGTTATATCTACTGGATGAGTAAAGAAGGAGTTATTTTAGGTTGCAATGAGCAACAAGCACATTCTTTTGGATTGGCTTCAAGTAAAGAACTAATAGGTAAATCACCCTATGATGTCTTACCTAAAGGACAAGCTGATGCGCTTATGGAATTTAATAACAAAGTAATCAGTGGTTCTTTGGTCGAGCCATTTGAGGAGATTTTAACGTATCAAGGACGTATAAGATATATGTTGTCCCATAAAGTTCCTCTGTTTGATAATAATGGTATTGCCTGGGGAACATTAGGTATTTCAATTGATGTAACTGAATTGAAAGATACGCAACAAGCGCTTAAAGAACAAATTCTTAAAACAGAAAACGTGCATCGCTCAAAAGCAAAATTTCTTTCCACAGCTTCCCATGAGATCAGAAACCCTTTAGGAAGTGTTATTTCTATTTTAGATAATTTGTATAAAGATAAATTTAATGAATTGAAAGATATTTTTCATGACATTGTTATTGATGATTTGCGAGCAAAACAGCATGTGAATTATATTAGTATTATTAAAGAAAAGCTTAATGCCATTGCAGAATATAACAGCATAGCCAGTTTTTCTGCACATCGAGCACTTATCGCACTGGAAAATTTAGATGATTTACATCGCTTGCATATGCAGGCGATCGTACCTAAATGGCTGGAAGTTGAAGTTGTAGAGTTAATTGATAAAGCAATTAAAAAAAGTACTTTTCCTAATGATAGAAACATTAAAGTAGAAACTGATATAAAATTATCAGAAACTATATTTGTAGATGAAGATAATTTGCGAAGATCATTGTCAATG
>DATAXC010000037.1:0-8851 GCA_036266895.1 Gammaproteobacteria bacterium | reverse complement strand
ATATAAGTACTGGATATGGTTCTGTTAACCTAGCGGGGTATTCGTTTACTAATGATGGTTATGTATCAGGAGGTAATGGAGTAGTTGCAAATTTTAATAATATTAAATTAACAAACGCTAGTCAAAGTGATTATTGCAACTGGTACGTTCGTACAGATTCATTTTCAGTTAGTGGTACGCATTCGTTTATAGATTCTAAAATAAAAAGTAGAGAATTAAATGCGTATAAAATTCATGAGGGTAATGAACTTACATTTGATGGTGAATCAACAACTGTAGATGTGCACATTGCTAATATTGACGTAAAAACCAATGTAGAAAAAGCAAGTTTTTTTACGGATATTTTACAGCAACATGAAGATGTAACAGTAAAAAATAAAGGAAACATATCGATCAAAGAAGAACATATAATAAATGGATCAAATTATACTGTAGCTGATGAATCAACATCTCTAGTTAATTCTGAAAGATTAGTGAATGGCGCTAAAGTTATTATTGAAAATAAATCTATTCATAAAGTAAAAAAACAATTAGAAATGGAAAGAAATACTGAGTTAATAGCAAAAGGTCATTCTTGGATTGATTGTGAACAAGTGGATCAAGCAGGAGCTATAACGGTAGAAGACCATGCGCTTTTCTCTATAAGAACATTGAAAGAGCGAGAAGGAAGTGCAATACGAGTAAAAGCTACTGAGGAGGCAGCACTGCTTATTCAAGAGAGTGTACAAAAATCAGCGATGTTTCAACAAGAAGTTAATTTTCAAGAAACACAATTAAATGAAAATATAGAAATTCAATTAATTGAAAATGGAAAAAAACAACAAAAAAAAGAACAAAGCGAAAGTCAAATTGAGCATGTAAAAAAAGACTTAGAAAAAAACAAAGTAGAACAATCACAAGAGAAATCATCACAAAAATTATTAAAATTGCGGAATGACGCTAAAAATTTAAGAAAAGAATTAAATGAACTTGAAACTCAAAAAAAATTGATTAGTTCTGAGTTAGAGCAGGATAGGCAAAGACAAGAGAATGATAATGAATTATTGAAACAAAAAATAAAAGACCTACATCAACAGATAAAAGTAGAGCAAACTGAATTAGAAAAAGTGAATTCGAGATTAGTATGTGAGGAAGCAGAATTAGCTGGCTCATTAGATATTTCAGATAACGCAGTAGTAGATATAAAAAACATTCAGATGAAAAAAACCGCTAATTTGACAGGAAATAATAATTCGATAGTAAATGCGATATTAATTCAATCTGAAGGTAAAGTAACTCTCGATGAATCACAGATTAATGCAGAAAAACAGATTACCTTTTCTGAAACGGCAACCAATAGTTTGAACAATAGCAGTATTTCAGCCGCAAACATTGATGATGCAAGCCAATTAAAATATTCAGGAGAAAGTAGTTTAAATGTTGGCGGGCATTATAATCATACTGGTTATTTGCAAGAAAATACTGATAAAATCGCTACACATATTTTATATATACAAACTAAAACTGCACAATTAGCAGGGAAAGGCGAAATTGATTCGATATTTTTAAACATAGATCATCTACATGGCGATATAAATGATTTTGCTTTAGGAAGAAAAGTTTATCATGATTATAAAATTAATAAAAATATAACATTGGTTACAAAAGATGACATTGACCTTAATGGTGACAATGAGCGAGCGTGTAATTTAGCTTTAACGGGTAAAAAGGTTAATTCTAATGTTAATTTTAGTGGGCAATATAGTGTTAAATTGAAATCTACGCAAGATGATGTTTCAATAAAAAATAATATTAACTTAAGGAATTTTGTGGTTGATTCTGCAAAGGATGTCCATAACCACTGTAAAAATATTACCGTTAAACAGGGAGTTAAAATTTTTGCCAACGGTGAGAATAATGGAAATGTTTATAATATTCACTCTAACATAAATGGGTCTGAGGTAATAATAAATGGCGGCTATGTTAAAAATGATGAAACGGATATTAGCGGTAAAAATTATACTATAATAACTGCTACGCATGGGGATGTTGATAATTATTATAATTCAATTCATGGCGGTGATTATTGTCAGATTTCTGCACTTAAAAAAGTTCATTTTGCTTGCAAAGAAACAGAGTTTACTGGTAAATATGATACGGAAAAACGATTTACTCCTGTTATGATCACTGGTGGGGCAGGTGTTAATAATTATGGTATTGGTGTCGCTATAACGGCTGGTGAAAAAGTAATATTGGATGCTTCAAGAATAGAAAGTACCGGAGATAACTACATTAAAGGAAATGCTGGCGTAGAATTTAAAGAAAGAAAACATGAATATATTGCTAATAAGTATACTAAAAAAGGCTTTTTAGGATTTAATAAGAAAAATATAGTAGAAAAATCTACCCAAATACAAGCTCCACAAATATTATCCAAACAAGGTCGCAATACAATAGTAAGTAAAACAGGTAGTGTAAACGCGGTTGCAACTCAATTTATTAGCAGTGAAGGAACAACCGTAAATGCGGATAAAGATATTAATTTATTATCCTCAAAATATAATAATAAAATATATGAAGAAAAAAGTTATTTTTGGGGTTTAATTAATATGGGAGGTAAGTGGCACAACCAAGAAGGAATATTCCCCACCGTTTTTTTTGATAATGGTGCTACCAGTATTCATTCAGAAAACGGTAGTGTAGACGCAAAAGATGCTCTTTTTCTCGGGCATGGTTCCCTGGCGATTACTGCTAAAAAAAATATTTTCTTAAATAGAGAAGTTCTTAAACACACATTTTATGAAAAAGATAAATCAATAAATCCTTTATTTTTTGGTAAAAATGCTTATGACGTATACCAACAAGGAGGGAATATATGGCAAATGCTGACGGCAGAAGATCCTACTTTAGCAAATATGGATGCGTTAGGAAATTCAAATACTCCTGCCGCAGCAGTAGCTAATGCATGTAATTTAGGAATAAATGTATTTAACACTACTCATAGTCTTTTTCGTGGCTTAAATAATAATCATTTAGGTGAAGAGTTAATGCAGCGTTATGCATTAGGATGTACTAGTGGTTTTGACCCATCACTTACTCTTTCCTTTAGTATGAATGAAGCAAAAGGAACTTATCAAACAGTTGGACCAGGTGGAATTTATAGAACACATGTTACTTTGAAAGCTAATAAAATTGAAATAAACAATGGTTACGAAATTGCAGCAAATGGCGATGCGGTTGTTTATGCAAAAGAAGTTAAAGCAAATGCTGCTGAGTTGGAATCTGAAACAGATGCTCAAAGAAATAATGTAGATGTATCAATGACAGCAAGTGGTCATGCAAATGTTGGTATGAGTCATTCCGAATCACATGTTAAAAATAAAATACATAAAAATGTACTGATAACAGTAGCTGGTAATCTAGATGTTGAAATCGATAAACTTACCGCCTCTGGCGTTAATATTGAAACTAATACTATTTCTGGTCACATACAAGAAGCATCTCTTGGGTCACTCCAAGATCATCATGAATCTGATAGTATGCATTATAGCATTAATACATCAGGCATCGTGTCTTTTGGTATGAGTCATCAAGAAAGTTCTAAAGTTACTCAACCGACAAGTATTCATGTAAAAGAAGATATAAATAAGAATGAAAAAAAATTTGAGATTGATCAATTACATTTAAAAGGGGCAAAAGTTACTAGCGATGGTAGTATTAGTCCTTTTGCAAACTCTATCACTGAAGAAACAATAAAAGATTATGAATATTCACGCGGCATACATATAAGTACTAATGTTTTTGATTTAACTCGTTTATTTGATGATTCTCAATCACAAGAAAATTATACAGGACCTGCGATACCTAATAGTAGGGTTAATTATGAACATGTTGATGTTCAAGCAATACAACAATCTACTGTTTATGGGCCTAAAGGAATACATTCTGATATCGAAAGAGAAAATGGTCTAAATACAAAAAATTGGCGAGGGTATCAAATAATACGGGAAAGAAAAGAAAATATTCACTTAGATGTGCCTCATATTAATCGCCATCGTATTGACCAAGCTAAAAATAATATAGTGGATGGATTAATTAATCTTTTTCCGTCAACTATTGCAAAGCCGGCTAGTTCTATATTGCCAACACAAATAGATAGTTTTGAAAATATCAATGACGTAGAAGATAAAAGAGAAATAGTTTCCTGTCTATCTTTAGATGATTTTCCCCATCTTGAAATTGTTGATGAGGAACTAAATACTTTAAGCAAACCTATAGATATTGGTGATTGTAAAATGTCTTTTTCTGATCTGAATAGTGAAAGTTCATTACTTACAATTGACAATTTAAATGAGCTACAATTACAAATAGATGATGATGACCAATTAATTCGACTCGAAAACCTGCCTTTTGAGGAAAAAATTAAACGGCATGGTATAAAAACAGATTTCGAACAAGATCTTAATTTATCTTCTATTAACTTTTGGTTTAAAAATAATAGAGCTGGTCAAAAACAATTATTTATAAGGAAAGATGGAAAATATAGTAGTGTAAAAGATGTTTTAAAAAAAATAACAGAGGAGAATAAAGGAAGAAAACGTATTTCTGGCGAATCAAAAATTGAATTTAAATATGATTTATTTGAAGGCCATGAGCAGGTTTATTGGCGAGGAGAATCATTATACGAAGATGATAATAATACTATTCAACCAGTTATTGTTGATGATGGTGGATATTTTTCTTTTACTGCAAATATGGGAAATAATAATCCTGGTGCTATCTACCAACTGATGGCTGGTCGTACGCTTCGATTGAATATAGCTGAAGGAAATAATAATTTTTATATAGGCGATCTACAGTTTGCGGTGGATGCATGTACTAGTTATTTTTTACTTAAAGCAACTGCCAGTAATCAGGATAAAATAAACATAGAATTAAGTGCGGAGGCGGGTATTTTAGGTCCTACCGCTAAAATTGGTTTTAAATCAACGCAAATATCATGTTTGGGATTTATGATGGAGTGGGAAGCATTAGTGCAATTTGGCACTGGTTTAGGTGGTGTGATTGGTGCGGGAGCAAGTATTGATACAACACTTTTAAAATTGAAGTCATTCGCAAAAGCAGGTTTGTATGCTGGACCAGCTATTAGGGGAGAGAGCAAACTTGCAGTTGGTATAGATACTGATATAAAAAAACGCTTTCATATAGCATGCGAAGAAGGTATAGAAAGGCGTCAAAAAGTTTGGAATGACATTCATGAATGTATAGAGGAAGCCAAAAATAGAAAAACTACTTCTACCTGGGAATTAATTAAAAAATGGTGGGATTGGTCATGCTACATGGAATGTCTAGACGATATATATGAATCTATTGGTACGGAGGCAACAGCACGTGTCATTGCTCCACAGATAACGACAAAGCAGCCTTCTATTCCCTCATCCCAGCCCAATAAGCCTGTGTTGCCATCTGGGCCTTTATCAGTCAGTACATCTAATTTTTCTTTATTTGCTGCTCATCAGCAGCCAGCTAATAAAATGGAGCATTTAGAACAGCTTAGTGATTCTAGTAGTGAACAGTCACCAGATGAAACTTCTTTAGAAAAGATGAATAGTCAAAATAAACTTATTCCATTTCATAATCCTGATTTAACCGAGCGAGCAAAGCAGAAGCTTTTTACTATACCTAATAAAGTGCCAACTACTTTAATAGATGATGATACTCCGAAAAGGAGTTGCCGATAATATCTATATATTATTTTATGAGGAAACGCTAGGAAATCCATGTTTGGTCGAACAAGCTTGAACCGCTTATTAGAGTGTTAATGATAAACTATCGATAAGGTCCATTATCAATATATTTATTTTGGCAGGATTAACCAGAATTTTATTAATAAATAACGTTATATTATGTAATATGTATTTATATATGGAAAAATGGCCGCCCAATAAGTGATAAGAACAATTATCGGTTAGAACCCATATTTTAATACTTCTTTAGTTAAGTGATTTGATTCAGTTGATCTTTTAACCCCTTTGATGCCCCACAACATTGTTCTTGGTGTTTTTCTGCTGATGATAAGCTTTTCTTTATCTTTCTTTACTGTTACGACATCAAACAAATAGGAACTTTACAGAACTTGCCAGATAATGCTAGCATCCCCACCACGAGCATCGAAAATCTTTGTGTCCCCCCCGGTTCGATTACAGGTCTGTCCAATTGGAAACGGGGTGGAATCAACACGTTCTAACTTATCTAAAGATGATCGTGTAATTTTGGTGTAAACGTATTTTATAAACTTTATTTTTGATATCAATCGACGATTTTGAAAAGAGCTATATTTTTACAATGGAGACTTAAATGCATGCAAAATAGGCAAGAACAACAAGAACAACAAGAACAACCAAAGATAGTAAAATTCGTGAATGGTGCAATTGGAACTGTAGTAGGAGCAAGTAGTGTAGTTGTTTTTGGAATGACAGGGTATGATTTCGGGAAAAGGATAGTCGCTTCTTTTGATAATAAGGAACTTTCTGTAGCTTCTGGCAGCATATTTGCTCCTATTGCCGCTATTGCTAATATAGGCATAAGTATAGTTGGTGTTTATTCTTGTCTTGACGGCATAGAAAAATGGGTGTTGGTACGTTGCCAACGCAGACAAGCGGATAAAAATTTAATTAATTATCTTCTTATTCCGGGATTTCTTATTAGTGTTTTAGCAGTTATTTCTATTGCGGATATTGCTTACAATGATCTCATTGCCTATAGTGCTTCATTAGGCCTAGCGATATATTTCGCAAGTACCACAGCGGTGGCAAGAGTAAGTATTTGCACGAAATCAATTTCAGATATATTACAGGATATTCCTTTTGCTTTGAGAAACGTAAAAGAATATTTTCCCAGTAAAGAAATATTTATTAAAAGCGCATTACTATTAGCAGGTTTAATTTCTTCATCTATATTTTTTTCTAACGGTTATGAAGGGCTAGAGCTGATGTTTGGGATGGCCAGTTCTCTGCTGGGAGAGATAGCATATGATATCCTAGCTGCTTTATCTTGCGTGCCTATCGGATTATTACAAGCAAAATCAATGATGTGGGCACTGAATGCTTTGCTAACAGATGGAAAGGATAATTTTACAACATATAATATTTTAGTAGGTATCTTAGGTTTGCTTTCAACTTCTTTTGTTTGTGAAATTGCCTTAAAGTCTGTTCCAGGCATATGGAAATATTTTATTCTACCGCTAGTGGTAGCAAGTTCTGGAACCACAAATACACGAGGCTTAATCCAACTTAAGGAACTAGTACAACAGGGGAATATTGGCTATCAACCTATTCAAGACGAAGTTCCACAAAGCGAAGATGTGGAGCAAGGGCAAAGTCTGACAGGAGGAACACCACAACCATCATCATCAATACAAGCTCTTAATGTTAATCCATCAGAGGATGTTACAGAGATTAATGAAGATATTTCTCGTGCTGATGTATTGCGTGGAGCGGAAGAAGCTCAAGAAGAAAGAAAAAAAATTAATTCAAACTCAAAAACGTGGTATGGTTTTTTTTCGCGTAGCAATGGTAGCGAATCTCTTTCTGTTAAAAACAGTACTTGGTTTGAAAGATGTAGGTGTACTATGCTTTAAAGGATTTTACTCAATAATATGAGCGCTTGTTTTACCAAAAATATTAGTGTATATAATCCAGATTTTCCCCATAAGTTTCTTTCATGCTATTTAATGCTAATACAGCAATGCCAATACATACCCATCCCACAATAAGAATGCTAATATTTAAACTGAAATAAGCGTTTAGTTGGCTAAATGCGAATGTTGTGATAACTACGGAGCCTCTTACGAAATTAGGAGCTGTTGTAGAAACAGTAGCGCGTAAATTAGTACCAAATTGTTCGGCTGCAATAGCCACAAATAAAGCCCAATATCCTCCGGCAAAACCCAAGATCAAACACAGTGTATACATATACATTGGTGTTTGCCCATAGGAAAATAAATATATCGTAATGACTATCAAAGTCATGATCATAAAAGATGCCACTGCTTTTTTACGACTTTTCAATTTCTGACTGAGAATGCCACACAAAAACCCACCAATCATAGTGCCTATTTGAGAAAATAATACAGCTTTTCCTGCATTAATATCACCGGTTATTTCAAGAGATTTTGCTAATTCAGGTGAAAATGAAATTAAAATTCCCACAATGAACCAAATAGGCAGGCCTATCAAAATACAATTAAAGTATGTCAAAAAATGCTTTTTTGATATAAACAGTAAGCGTATATTGCCAGCTTTTATATTTTTATACTTTATTTGATTAAACATTGGAGATTCTAAAAGACTGACACGCATGATCAATAATAATAAACCCATGCTGCCGCCCAAAAGATAGGCTGTTTTCCAGGAGACAAGGTCAGCGACAATGGCGGCAACAACCGCACCGCTTGTACCAAAAGCTGTCACAAATGCTGTACCATATCCGCGATTTTCTTTTGACATGATTTCACTAACTAATGTTATTCCAATACCTAACTCACCTGCTAATCCTATACCTGCTATGAAACGCAAAAAAGCATACATTTCAACAGAAGTCACATAAGCATTGGCGATATTCGCCAGGGAATATAACAGAATGGTGGAAAATAAGACAGAGACCCGACCTTTTTTATCGCCGAGTATACCCCATACAATACCACCCAATAACATTCCTACCATCTGCAGATTAAGTATCATCATGCCGGTATTTGATAATTGATTTTCTTCCACACCTAAATCACGCAAGCTAGTGATTCTTACCACGCTGAACAGCAATAAATCATATACATCAACAAAATAGCCCAGAGCCGCAATAGTTATTGTAAGAA
>DATAXC010000035.1:0-2221 GCA_036266895.1 Gammaproteobacteria bacterium | reverse complement strand
GTATAATCGGAATGCCACGCATAAAAGTAGCCGCAATAAATCCGGCCAAATCCCCGACCACACCACCCCCTAACGCTAAAATTACTGTATCTCTAGCACAATGGTGTTGCAGCATTTGCGTTTCCAACGCTATTTTTGTTTGGTTGGTTTTTGCGGATTCACCTGCCACAAAATCAAATAGATGCACATGATAACCCAATTGGTTCAAGGTTAACGCTAATGTGTCGCCATACTGTTGCTTCACGACATCATCGGTAATAATCACCACTGTTTTATCTTGCCATGCTGGCGGCAACCAGTGTTGCGGCTTGGCTAATAATCCCGCTGCAATATGAATAGGATAACTACTCGCTGGCGTAGCGGGTAATTGCATCGTCAATGCTTGTGCTTGCATTTTTATAACCTCGCTAAATTTAACAACATCTCTTCTGTTTGTTCCCAACTCAAACAAGGATCGGTGATCGATAACCCATTCAAATCCACTTGCGCTATATTATCAGCTTTTTGTTGCCCTTCTTTTAAGAAACTTTCGACCATAAATCCTTTTACTAATTTTTTTAACTCTGGATGTTGTTGTAAATTATTAATCACTTCCAGAATAATTTTCGGTTGCAATCGATAATCTTTTTTACCATTTACCAAACAATTATCATGGCTGACATCAATCATCACTGCTGGATTTTTTATTTGATGTGCATCCATATGTCGTTTTACTTCTTGCAAATGCGCTATGCTATAATTAGACGCTTCTTGACTGCCACGCAAAACTAAATGGGCATGCTCATTACCATGGGTTTGCACTTCATACCCATCAAAAATAGCGATATGCGGATATTGCGCAGCAACAATGCTATTCACCCCTACGGTTAGCGAACCATGGGTTGGATTTTTCATACCGACTGGGCAATCAATCGCAGAAGCAAAAATACGATGTTCTTGATCTTCTGCACTGCGTGCACCAATTGCTACCCAAGACAATAATTTTAAAAACCCACGTGCATTATGCGTAAATAAAGCTTCGTCAGCAATCGGCAAACCCATCTCAATCACTTTTATCATCATGTCTCGCGTATATCTAATGCCATCTTCAATATCAGGATAAGCAAATGGATTCGGTTGATTGACTGGCCCAGTCCATCCTTTAGTGGTACGCGGCTTTTGAATATATACACGCATGACAATTTTTAATGCATGCTCAACTTTTTTATTTAAAGCCAATAATTTTTCTGCATAAATTAATACCGCTTCTTTTGGCCAAGCAGAACATGGGCCAACAATCATTAATAAACGTTGATCTTTGCCCGATAAAATATTTTTAATTTCCTCGCGATCTTTCATCACTTTGTGATGCCCGGCTGCGGAGAGCGGCATCGCCTGGATGATGTCTTCGACTGGAGGTAGTTTTTTTATTAACGTGTAGTTCATGTAAGCCTCGTTGTTGACAAGAAATTTTTTACCTCTCCCCTTGTGGGGACGTTGTTGAATAAATACTAGCGTTTTTTGCCTCTCCCCTTGTGGGAGAGGCGATACTTTTCACTGTTATCATTTATTCAACAATACCTCTTTCAAGAGAGACGACACAATGCGCTGTAGTGCACGCCCCTGCCACAACTCAATCTGCCGCAAACCTTGACCAATAAACATCTCCATCCCAGAAATAATCCGTGCACCAGTTGCTTGTGCTTGTTGCAACAATAAAGTTTGCATCGGGTTATACACCATATCAAACACCACTTGCTGCGGTTGAAATGTATAACCAACTAATGGGGTAACGTCAACATCTGGAAATAAACCGATTGGTGTAGTATTGATAACAATATCAATCTCAGCATCCTGCACAGTCTCTTCGGTTAACACCTTGCCGCCAAATAATTTTGCTAGCTGCTTAGCTTTATCTGTGGTGCGATTCAACCAAAACAAATTGACCGCGTGTTGTTGAAAGAAATACCCAGCGGCTCGTGCTGCGCCACCCGCACCAAGTAACAATAGATTTTTGTTGCTAAGCACTACGGCACGTAGCGCATAAGCAATACCGTCGACATCCGTATTATAGCCCGACCACTTGCCATCACGACAAATAAGCGTATTTGCTGCTTGCAAAGCTTTTACCGCATCAGTGCTTTCATGCAAATAAGTTAATATTTTTTCTTTAAATGGCATTGTCACTGCCACCAACTCAACTTTTAACGCTTGCATTGTCTCCATAATCGTTGGTAAATCG
>DATAXC010000008.1:0-4107 GCA_036266895.1 Gammaproteobacteria bacterium | reverse complement strand
CATTGTTATTTGCTGTGCATATTTAATTCTATGTCTTTTTATTATTTTCTCCGCAGCGTTTTTATAATCAAACTGGTGCGCTTGGCTATATAATGATAAGTCACTTAAAATCAATAATAAGTCCAATAATACCTTATTCGTAGGTTCAATTTTTTTTGTATCGTAAATCTTAGGAAGCGATTCTAATATTTTTCGAATTTTCGTGATATTGTTTACTAATTCTTGGCCCTCTCTATAATCAGTCTGTATATGAAATAAATCAAACATTTTAGGATACACAGTGGTTAGTATGAATAGCATTTTTTCACCGCATATGGTGGATTGATCTTTGGTATATAAACTTGCATCACCCCATCTCAAGGATGCAATATTACTTCTTATTGGATTCAAACAGTTTTGAGTTGGCTGCTTATAAAAAATCTCAATGCATTTTAGCAATTCTTCATCTATATGACTATAGTCAAGTTTTTCTAAGTTGTTATGTGCTATATTCTGAATGATACAATGTGCATTCGTTATTGTATAAAAATTTTTAATTCTTTCTAGAATATCATTTGGCGAATAAAAGGTATTAGTACGTGCTCGAAATGGATCTCTAATATCTATAAAACAAACAAAATCTTCTGATGTCATGGGTGCATCAGGAAATTTTTCTACAGTAGTAGCAGAAATTTTTGGTTCTTCTGGGTCTAGTGTTTGCAAAAAATCTTCGAATGTTTGTTCGAAAGTGTTGACAGTGATATGCGGCCTATGACTAACATTTATAGTTGCTGCAGACGCTGCACTAATTTGCTGCAATTTTAATTCTTTACAAGTACCCGATATATCGGATTTTATTTGTTTTAAAAAATTATCTTGATCACTTACCGTACCGTATAAAATAAGTGTTTCAAAGTCTGCGTAATCTAGAATGGATGACATGAATTTTTGCACATCTACAGGTAATTGTAGAGATAGCTTTTTTATAGTAGGAACCGTAGTAGAAAGCGTTGTTGTTTGTTGATTGATAATTGGATCAGTAGTATTGCTGTAATCCAAAGTTAACATTTCGTTTTCAGTAGGTGCTAAAGTTGATGAAGTAGGATTACCTTCGATCGCATTAAAAGTTAACGAAGTATTATCGTCGATTACGTTATTAGATGTATCACTTTTTATAGCGCATAAATTTTTTATGATCAAATGCTTCATATTGTTAGCTAGGTAAATTAATGCCACTGAATTTAAATTGTCTACTACAACAGATGGTATATTTTCTATGAGGTTTTCCGTATTTTTTTCGAAATTAGGGCAACAATCAATGTTTTCCTGCTGCCAATGTAAATCTATTAAAGATAAAGTCACTAATTGAGGATAACTATGGCATGCCGCTTCTTCAAAAGCTTCTTCATCAAGGGTATCTAATGTCAAATAAGTAATAACAGGTGAATAATGCTTCAAAATAATGTGAGTAGTTTCATCATCGATGTTTTTTAAATATACTTTTTTGATGGGGTGAGTTAATCTCTTTAAAAACCAATCATAAAGTTTTTCTAGCAATTCTGGAGATTTTATATTATAAAAATGTAATTCATCTAAGAATAAAAATTTTTGATAAAATGATTGAAATAAATGCAGATACGTACTTACATCATACAAGGAGACTACGCTGTTAGCCTGCTCTTCTATTACTAGAACAAGACTATTCGGCTTCTCTACTTTTGTTATTTTTATATTCGCAATAAAAGGCTGCTGGCGAAACATAGACGTATTTTCCTCTTCAAAAATCAAGACGGGGTAATTCTTCTGGCTGTCGTTCTCTTTGATTTATGCTATGTGGAGTATGGATTTCTTCATTTGCACCGGCGGGTTTAAATACGGAAAGCCCTACTTTTACATAGCTATTATTTTCAGCAACACTTGTATTCTTAGTATAAAAAGTTAGCTGCTCGGAAAGAAGTTGAATGATTTCTTTTTTTACGTCCTCTCTATTTTTACCATAAGCATAATGACCTTTATCTTGAGCTAGGCGTTCAAGTCTGACTGTATTCCAAATTTCTTCATTATTTTCATTGTTAATAACATCGATTAATCCTTGCAATTCCGCTTGCTCTACTTTATATCCAGGATAATTTAACAACCGTTTAAGCAGCCTAGGATCAGGCGTTAAAACAGCAAAAAACCGCAAAGGAGAAACATCAAATACATTAGGTATTTGAATTAATTCAGAAAATTTACAAGAACGTATTTTTAATGCAAGTTCTTTATGTTTTTTTACGGCATTATTAATTTTTTCATCGTCAGGTTGTGCGACACTTCCTCTTGCAATTAATTCAATTACATAAATATCTGTATGCAAAAACCAATAAAGTTTTTTTCTTATTTCAAAATCTGTCAAACAATCTTTTATCGATCCCGAATACAGCGCAATTTCAGGAAAAGTCGGCTTGACCGGGTCGCGCAAAGAACATGCCAATTGTGTTTGTGGAGAAAAGGGCAACTCAGCAATAACTGATAAATCTTCGATGTAATCGCCGATATTAGTTAAATTCGAAAAAGCAATGACTTCATTATTTTGTTTTAATTCTTGTCTAAATAAATCTATTTGTGCGTTATTAGAAAGATCAATATGGACAAGTTGAATTTGTAATTGATTTAAAGCTATTTTAGCACGGTCAAAATTTTCTTGATTATAAAGAAAATGATTTTTAGCGTGTTTTTTTTGTTCTCGTTCAAAATATTCTCTAATTTCTTTGGGGGTAAATTTAAATAAATATTCTTTTAAAGTGCAATTTACTGCACTTGCCTTAATCGATATATCGTTTATAAAAGTTTCGATAAATTTTTCAGGTGTTTCCACTTGCTGCATGGTGAGATACATATCTTCGAGAAACCGCAACACAACAGAATCCATATCACATACATAAATTTTATTAAATTTTTTATGCAGCAATGGAGCCAATGAAAATAAATAACTATTACCTACAAGCAAAGCAACCTGCGCTGGCTTGTCTTGGTTTAAGCTTTCATGAGAAGTTGTCGATGGTTGAGAAACGACATTGATCACTGCCTCTATTAGTCCGGCATCATTAGCAAAAAAATAAGGATCGGCTTTATCAAGCCACCTTGTTTTCTCTTCATAATTTAGCTTTATAATTGGCATATAAATATTCTCATTATCAAAAAAATGGTAGTATAACAAATAAAGCTTAAGCCTTGCTTAAGGGCATCTCTAGAAATTGAATTTTTTGCGCTAGGACAAAAAGAGAATAAAGCTCCTGCTACCTTGTGTCATCCCCGTGTGCCGGTTATGGATGCCATCAATCCGGCTTGTGCATTTCCCAATAAAGGACCGCTCATATAACTGATCATTTCTAAACTTGCCATTCTGCCGCGTATCTTATCCGGGATAGTTTCATTCCAAATAGTGGTTCTAAATATCCCACTGATACCATCAGCAGCGCCTGCCATAGCGAGAAATAACAGTGCCCACATAAAATGATTCATTGCACCAAAGATAACAATGAACAATCCCCAGCAAAAAGCAGCATAAATAATTGCGACACCGTGGCGTTTAACATGCTTAGCCCAACCGCTAAATAATGTCACCAATAAGGCGCCGATTGCTGGCGCGGAATATAACCAACCTACAGTCTTACTGCCGCCAAATTGTTGTGATCAAGCGAAGAAACAAGATCGTCTACTGATAATCGAAGAATAAAGGTATTATTCAATATGCAAAATAAATTAATTGAAAAAGCTATTTATGAACTGCCGAATTTTTATTTTCATGAATACCAAAAATTACATTAAATTGAGCAACTTTTGCAATAGGACATATTGTTTTATTAATTTTTTCAAGCTTTATAAAACCATAAGCAGATAATGTTTTTAGTGTCCTAGATAGATTGCTAGATTGACGCCCGCTCATTTCGGATAATTCACGTATAGAATTTGGTTTTTTCTCCATTATAATTTGCAGCAATACCTGATTATCATCACTTAACACCTCAGCTAGTGATCGAATTGAGGTGAACCAAATTTTTGGCTCATCAGAACGTGGTTTGTATTCCCCGCGCGCAATAGCAAGCGTCCGCGCACGAATCTCTTTTTGCGACATTATACCAATCT
>DATAXC010000306.1:0-3748 GCA_036266895.1 Gammaproteobacteria bacterium | reverse complement strand
CATTTATTAACAATCGGTTCTTTTTCCAATATTCAAGAGTTGCTTGATCACAGAAATCACCACCAAATACTAAAATTTCCAAATCAGATAATTTAACAAGGGGTAAGCTTTGCAATATTGCGCTTGGCAAAAAAGCTACGTTAATTTTATTATTTCGAATAAAAGTAGCTAATTCTGACCCAACAAAATGCTTTCCTGACGGTACAATACAAAGTTGCGCACCACTTAGCAAAGCGGTAGACCACTCAGCTACAAACACATCAAAATTCAAATTGACATATTGTAAAATACGCATATGAGACATAATATTAAGTTTTTTAATATGCGATAATGCCATATTCACTACAGATTTATGCTCAATCATAATTCCCTTTGGCATTCCTGTAGAACCCGAGGTATAAATTACATAAGCTAAGCTATCGCTTGCTGTCAAAATATTAGGATTACAGTTTATTTTCTTTGTTTTTAATATAGTTTCAATTTCAAAAATGTTTAATTCATTAAAAATTGAATCAGTTAAAAGGATATTATTTAATGTAGAGCAATCAACTTTTTTGAGCAATAGAGTAGAAACAGCAGAGTCTTTTAGTATATGTCGAATACGAGAAGCGGGCAAAGAAAGATCAACAGTAACATAACATGCGCCTGACTTTAAAATACCCAACATTGCTATAATCATTTCAACGCTACGTTCACCGCATAATGCTATTCTAGCTTCAGGTTTAATGCCTTTTTCAAGCAGGTAATGAGCTATCACATTTGCTTTCTTATTTAATGAACTATAAGTAACCCTTTTTTGACCACCAATTAGAGCGACCTTATATGGGGATTTATTTACCTGTTGCTCAAATAGCTGATGAATAGTTTTCTCTATAGGATATGTTTGAACAGTATTATTATAGTTTATAAAAAACCTTTCCTTTTCTTTTTTAGTAACCATATTAATATTACTTATCAAACAATATGGATTGTTAGAAATTATTTTAAGTAACAATAAAAAATGACGTGAGATTTGCCGAACATGATTTTCTTGGAACAACTTGGTAGCATAATGAAGGTGAGCGGAAAGATAATCTTCTTCCTCAATAACCTCTAATACAAGAGAATAATTTGTATTTACTGTATAAAAAATATCTTCTTTATTTCCCAATCTTTTTATTAAATTTTTTGATTTCTTGAATATATTAGGCTTAAAATCAACTATTGTATCAAATAATTTTCGATCGACATCTAAACCACACCAATCATAAATTTTATATAGTGGTGTATTAATGTACTCTCTAATAGCAATTTGCTGTTCACGAATATTTTTTAAATAATTCATTATTTGCAAATGAGGATTTACCAAAACCCTTATAGGCAATGTATTAATAAAAAGACCAATCGCATTGTTAATGGATTGCTTAGGGTAGGAACGTACCATTCCAAATACAACATCCTCATTATCTGTGTAACGCGACAACAAAAGACCCCATGCTCCCTGAATTAAAGTATTTATTGTTATGTGCTGCTCAGCGGCAAATTTCTTTAGAAGCGCATATAAATTTTTTGAAATATTAAAATTTAGATTTTTTTGCGATTCGCTCGTATTTATCTCATGAGTGAATGTGGAAAAAGCTGTAATTCCGCTAAAATCAGAAAATATATTCTTCCAATATGTTTTTGCTTTAGAAGATAGCGTTAATGAAAGGCATTTTTTTAATGCTATTGAATAAGAAGTATCTATATACTCTTTTTCTAATATATGGTTGCTTATTATACTTTCATAAGTATCAAATATCTCATTAATTACTTTAATCCCTGAATCAGCCATTCCGATTAATAGATGATGTATTGTCCATATAAGATAATAGTCATTATCACTTAACTTAAACAAAGTAAAACGCATTAAAGGGGGCTGTTCAAGGTCAAAAGGTGTATCTTGATCTTGGCTTAGAAAGGTAGATATTATTTTCTTTTGCTCTAGTTCATTAACAGAAGAAATATTCAAAAATTTATTTGGTAAATTAATATTTCTATGAATATAAAATTTAAAATCCTGATAACTTAAACATAAACTAGCTTTTAAGATATCATATTTATTAATTACATATTTGCAAGCTAGCCAAAAATTATCGACATCTATTTCCCCTCGTAACTTTAGCTGAGTTTGAACGATATACGTGCTGGGCTTATCTTCCTTATTTTTAAGCGTATGAAACAAAATACCCTTTTGAATAGGTAAAAGTGAATGAATATTTACTAGTTCGTTCTTAGTAATATAGGTCATATCAATAAGCTCATTTTATGCTAATCAAATTAATTATTATTTTTACTTTCAATATTTTTTTTTATCATGATTTAACATTTAGAATGTTAAAATACCGTCCTCCAGCAATTGGGGCACAATATCTTCTTCCTGAAGAAATAGCTTGATACGATTGATTACTTTGTGTGCTAAAAACAATTTATAGTATATTTAATGGTTTTTTTGAGGGGTTTTTATCCTTTTTTACCCCCCATTTTTGGGTATGATTAAAAATAACACAAAAAAAATATTTTATCTATCTTAAATACCATACGAAAAACAGCTGTATTTATGCTCGATACTGAATCGCATCGGTAACTGTATTATCGTGGGGGATTTGCCGTAAACTGCTGTCGCAGTTTATCTAGATTTAAACGAGTTGCGATGGCATGTATTTCTGGTAGAAACGAGCAGCGTTTCTGGTCTATTACACCCCATCAATCTTTTTATTTTCTATTAATCCATGCTGCATAGCTAATAATATCAGCTCAACATCACTATGAACATTTAATTTCTCGTAAATATGAGAACGATAACCACTAACTGTTTTAATACTTAAAAATAATCGCTCTGCAATACTTTTTGAAGGGATTCGCTGAATAAGCAGTAATACCACTTGAAACTCCCGTTTAGATAATAAATCAAAAGGAGAGTCTGGTTCGTTTGAAAAACGTTTTGCAGCCATTTTCTGCGCTATATCAGAGCTCAGATAGGTCTGACTATTATAAACGGTCTGTATTGCTTTTATTAACTCTTCTATATTACAGCCTTTCGTTATGTAGCCATGTACCCCAGCCTCTAATAAGCGGCTCGGATAAGGCTCTGTATCATGCCTTGTTAACACAAGAATCTTAATAGCTGGATTGTGGCTTAGTAATTTAGACACCGCTCCCAAACCACCGATTCCTGGCATATCTATATCAAGAATGACGACATCTGGTAACAATTTTTTTGCCAACACAATAGCTTCTTCGCCGGTGCCGGCCTCTCCGATCACTCGTATTGTCGGTACATCTTGTAAAAGAGTTTTAATTAATGCCCGCATTAGCGCGTGATCATCTACTACTAATACTTTGATCATTATCATCACCTACCCTAACTAAATAGTATAGGAAATACCAAAAATTATTCTTATCTTAAGTATACTTGCTATTTAACTACCTATAGCCAAAGGATGAATTAAATATAACTTATTGATTAAAATGAAATAATTTATAAACCTCTTTAGGAGAAGGAACGAACAACAGGTTGCTTATTAAGCCGTTCTGTATATTTGTCAACCGCGGTTGAAAACTGTTATCTCAGTGTTAAATTGACCGTCTCATATTAATTACTATTCTTCCGAAGTAATATAATCCTCAAAACTTAAATATTCTCCAACTAGATGCGGAAAATACTTATCAATAAAACCAATAAAGTCCGCCATCACAAAAGGTGATGCTAAGCCAGATTTTTTATAAA
>DATAXC010000280.1:0-3871 GCA_036266895.1 Gammaproteobacteria bacterium | reverse complement strand
AATTTCAATCAATTAAATTTAATTCAGCAACACGCTTAGCAAGGTCAGCGTCTATGATTTTATACAAACACCCATAACTAGCTCGCCAACGGCGACCGTCACCGGTGATTAGGCTTACTGTTTTATAATTCAAACGAATCACCACACCAGCTATTTGCTCGCCATCCTTATTAAACCCCACGCAATCTCCAATCTTTAAATGATTTTTTGTCAATTTTTCTTGGCGCTCACAGTGTATGTCTGTACTAACGTTACCTAGGTTTAAAAAGCAATAGGGCACTTTCCAGATGCGCTTTTCGGTTTTATCGATCAGAGAAACATATTTTATATTTTTTTCCATCACAACAGCCGATCGAAGCGTGTTCTCTGTTTCATCAAAAAATGAAACTGTATCGCCCACCTTAAATGCTTGGCGTGCTGCTTTTATCCGGTCTGGATTTTCTACCTCATGTGAGATGGCGATGCCTAGTCTAAATAGATCAAAAAGACTGGCGGTTTTTAATGCGTTCATGACATCAGTATAGTTCATTTTTATTGCATAATGTTGTATAAAATGGTGGACTTTATTATGCAGATGAATCATGATTCATGCAAACAAAATTGATGGATCGTTACGGATGGCAAAAGGAAGTATATCGACTCATAAAACCCACATTCATAACTTGCAATTATGAATGTGGGATAGGGAAATCTAGCCATATTTAGTAGGCATCTTAACCTGTCCATTTGAAAAATGCAATATTGGTGGGAAGAATTGCAGAATGAATAAATATAATTCAGTTACTTTGGTAAATATATCAAAAATTTATTTTTAATTTCCTCTGCTGCATCAACTAAGCTCCATCCCTCGATTACTAATCGATTTTTACTTTCTGTGAGGAGAAAATCGCCTTCTCGTGTTACTAACGGAAAGGAGTGAGATTGTCTTAATTCAGTAGACAGTAATGGCCCGATGTCATCTAAAAAGGAGTGTTCTTTCAGCTTTAGGTTTATATTTTCTATAAATAGTTTCTGATTAATAATTTTTTCTTCAGTCTTCATGTACTGTAAAAATACTTGTATAGATTTTTTTATATCAAATTCTGGTACTTTTAATGCTAGCCATAAATCAAAAACATCTCGACCTTTGTTGCGTTCATATAATGCACGTAATTTAGTGGCAATCAATTCTTCAAATTGAAAAGTATTTATTTCTATATTTCCGCTGAACCAATCGGACTGAACAGTAAATTTTTTTGCTAACCTATCAAGTACCACGAAATTTTCCTGAATATTTATTTCTATCTTAATTCGAAGACGAGAACTTGGAGAATTTTCTGGATTAAAATAGAACATCATCTTAAAGCTGCGTGCGGTTCTTACCGTTTTTGGTTTCCCTAACCAAGGTTCGAGACGCAGGCGTAACGCGTCAACAATATCTTTAATAGCTCCTTTACTGGTTCGAACTAGGTCAATATCTTCGCTATATCTTGCACCTGGAGAGAAGAACAATTTATGTAATGCGGTTCCGCCACGAAAAGCAAGCTCTTTATTAAGGAATGGATCAGAAAAAATTTCTATAAGTATGCGCGATAAAATTAAATCTTGCTCGACTTGCATATCATCTGGCCAAGGTGCGATTGACCGCCATTGGGTAATTTGTGCTATTGGTATCATTCATCAGGCTCCACGTTTGTATTTACAATAATTTTCCATTTTTTATCTCTTAACAGAGGTCTATATTTTGCACCAGCTACTAAACAAACCCAATGTAATTTTTTGTCATTTAGAATTTTTGCGATGTCATCAGCAAGTTGGTTAAATCCTAAAAGTTCTAATAAATACCCAAGTCGTTGCAGCCAAAATACTTCTGAATTAATTTTAGTTAATGCTATTATTTGTGTTATATCAATTTTCTCAGCAAGTTCCATTAATATAGTTGCAACATTATTAATACCTGCTGCATGTTGTGGCATAGTAACAATATTGCAAGCAATCACTTCTGGAGTTGCTACTTCTATTGTTCCTGCATAGGTATTGAATTTTTTAGTTGGCATTGCTGCAGCGTTTTTATTTGCAATAAACTCAATATAAATACGTCCACAGCGGATAGGCGGTCGATTTTTTGAGGTTACAACTTGAAAGCGCTGAGGTTTTTGGTGAGCAGTACCATAATACTGTGCAGCACTTAAGAATCCAACATAGTAAGGTTGATTTAGATATTTCATTAAATCAGAGATAAACATATCTGCAGGTAAACAGCCAAGAATTTGATATTCTGGCAGCAAAATTAAATAAAATCCTCTGGCAGGGCTAGCTATTATTTTATTTAAGCGAAGACGTCTAAGCGCATTTAGGGTTGCTATTTTAGTAAGCGCTAAGCTTTTCTCCGCTTCTTCACTAGTGAAGAAGTAGCGACCTTGCTTTCGAAGCTGATTTATAAATTCATTCGCTTTCGTAGTCATAGGCATAAATTTGTGTTGTGTTGAAACTCTTATAATATAACGTTTTTCGTTATATTAGTAAAGTTTTAACACATTTATTGTATTTTCAAACAGTTGCAGTAAATACGAAAAGTTCATGTGTGTCAAAACTTGGTTAATATATCGTTATTCGTTATATTATAAGAGTTTTGACATAAAGTTACAGTTTTCTAGGATCAAATGATTAAAAATCCGTTGCTCCTAAGAAGAGCATGAGATTAATTATTTGATAAATAAAGATTTCAGTTTGTATTGATGATATAAGTTAATAAGAAATTGGATTTTGATTCCCGCAAAACTCCCGCAAAAGTCGCGCAGAACGTTAATCGTACCTCAGATGTAGAAGCATCGCGTTGTATTCTAGTTATAAATAGTTTAGTATAGTTTATGCCTGAAAAATAAACTCAATATAAGTTGTTATAACTATGGATCCATTTCTTAATCCTTATGCGCCTGGTGCTGGTGCTCCGCCGCCTGAATTGGCGGGGCGTGATGAGTTGCTGAATAAAGCGTCGGTTGCTTTGCGACGTATAGCTTCAGGGCGTTTTGGACGTAGTCTCATTTTGACGGGACTCCGCGGCGTAGGAAAAACAGTGCTGCTTAATCGTATTCGCCAGGATGCAGAAGTTGCAAAGATAATTACTGTGCGTATCGAAGTGGCTGAAGGTAGATCCTTGCCTTCTTTATTAGCACCAGCATTAAAGGCTGCCATTCTTAAACTGCATAGAGGAAAAGCCGCTGCAGATTTAGCTCTACGTGGTCTTCAAGCGCTTGCCGTTTTTGTTACTGCAATGAAAGTTAAGTATGGTGATATTGAGGTGGGTCTTGATATTGAACCAAACGCTAGCTTGTCAATCACTGCTAATCTCGATGAAGGATTATCTCAATTATTCCAGACAGTTGGTGCGGTTGCCAAGGAAAAAGGAACCGCCATTGTTTTATTCATTGATGAAATTCATGTACTGGATGAAAAGCAATTAGCATCATTAATTATGGCTTTTCACATAGCTTCGCAAGATGCTTTACCAATTACGATGGTTGCGGCAGGGTTGCCACAAATTCCATCACAAATGGGAGCAGCTAAAACCTATGCAGAGCGACTGTTCGAGTTTTATCATGTTGGCCAACTTGACGATAAGTTTTCTACTCAAGCACTTGTGGTGCCAGTGGAGAAATTAGGAGTACATTACACCGCAGATGCGTTGGCAGAAATCATGCAACAAACCGCAGGATATGCTTATTTTCTGCAGGAATGGGGTAAGCATGTGTGGGATGTTGCACCAGCATCACCTATTACAGCAGAGCATGCAAAAGAAGCTACCATTTTTGCACTAGCTGATCTTGATGCTAGTTTTTTTCGAGTACGTTTCGATCAACTCACACCTATGCAAAAACAATATCTTAGAGCC
>DATAXC010000279.1:0-2082 GCA_036266895.1 Gammaproteobacteria bacterium | reverse complement strand
GATTCGTAGTATCGTATGTGAGTCCTAAATGCGTTTTAATAAAGTGTTTAGAGAAGGGTTAGACAATCGAAAAAGATCTCATAAAAATATGTGTCAAGTTATTTTTTAAATAATTTATTGATGTAGGGTACGAGTAGTTACGAAATTTCGCCAGCAAAAATTGGCTTGCCTTTGTATTCAAATGGAGTAAATGTCGTTTCTATAGGTGTAACCACGTCACCAATGCCGATATCAACTTGAATTTTGTCACGCGATTTTCCGAACTGAGCATCCAGTGTTATTCGAAAGCCGGTGTATTCCATGTGCGGTTGACTCAATTCTTCTGCTGAAAAACCAAGTGAAAGAAAATCCATCTTCAGAGTTAGTAGCGGCTACTTCTTTGATAACTTTTTCAATATGTTGCATTTCACTTTTAATTTTCGTCATTAGAAAATCGATATCGATGGTTTCTCGGTTGATAGCGATGTACTGAGCAAGCAGTAATCCGCCTTTAAAAATAAATTTATCTTGGTATGAAGAATCGGATAGCCTCGCCAAAAATCGCTCTAAAAGCAGTTGCTTCCAAATTTTATTGAGAGTGGTTTCTTTTTCTGTGGCAATTATCTTTAGTCGCTCTTTCAGTGCTGCTTCATTCATAGTGTCATCGCTATTAAAAATGGTTCGATTTTAATTCTCAATTTTTTGGCATATTGCCTGATTTTTTCTATATCAACTTTTTCAGCACCTTTTTTTGTTAGTGCAATTTTTAATGCTTTTAAAGCTGTCTCGCGACCAAGATAGCGGAAGGCATCTACAATGGTTCGTTCACGATCAAAAATAGGTAAGGTTACGTTCCCAACTTTGATAGTAGTTTTGCCGAGCATAAGATTACGCATTCTAACTACTTTGGTGCTTGGCATGGCGCGATGAACTGTTTCATTCCTTATTGCTACCCAATGTTGGGAAGGCATTTCTTCAGTTAAGTGATATAAGGACAATGCTGATGTAAGGCAAATGACTCCCTCTTTCACTCTTTGCATTGCTTCGATGAGGTCTTCCCAGCGAAAGTCATCTGTTGCGGGCGCGTTTGTGCCACGATAAACTCCATGACCAATGCGTATCAATTCATGTTGCTTCACGTAGTAGGCAAGTGTTGATGAGCTAACACCATGAAGACGAGCCTCCTCACTTGTAAAGCTTGAGGCATGTAGAAGAGGTTTAAGCTTGTTCAATGCGTTTTTGAGTTTCATACCTATAACTTAATATTGACACTCAAATATGTCAAGTGAGTTTCAATATTAAGTTATCCTTTATCCAGTCACGCAGCAACTAGATGATAATAATGATATTATACATTAAATACCCGAATGCAGTCACGCATGTTAGAACGGGATTTTAGCCCATCTAGGCGCGTTTTTAACCGAATATTGGTAAAAAAACATTTAATAATTTTATATGAAATTAATAAAACAGCACACCTTCTTATTAACTATATTGTCTCAAGATACTCTAATAATGCAGCACTATTATCATAGTAGTCCACCAAACAAAATTGCTGTGATTGCTGCTTGAATGCATAACCCACACCGATAAAACCAATACCTAATTGCATAGCTGCGCGTTCATCCCAAAGCCTATCACCAACATAAATAATTTTCTGGTAATCATTAATACCATTCAGCGCTTGTGCATGGTTAATTGTGGTTTTAATAATTTCAGTTCGTTCTAAATGATCATCTGCATAAAATATTGAAGTACGTACTAATGAGCTTAAATGACAACATACAGATAAAATTGCTTGCTGATTGCCAAGAGCATATTCCTTGCCCTATTGCTTTTTAAACCTAGGTAACGTTAGTACAGACATACACTGTGAGCGCCAAGAAAAATTGACAAAAAATCATTTAAAGATTGGAGATTGCGTGGGGTTTAATAAGGATGGCGAGCAAATAGCTGGTGTGATGATTCGTTTGAATTATAAAACAGTAAGCCTAATCACCGGTGACGGTCGCCGTTGGCGAGCTAGTTATGGGTGTTTGTATAAAATCATAGACGCTGACCTTGCTAAGCGTGTTGCTGAATTAAATTTAATTGATTGAAATT
>DATAXC010000241.1:0-6071 GCA_036266895.1 Gammaproteobacteria bacterium | reverse complement strand
CCATCATAATGACTAAGCCGCTGCAAAATAGTAAACTATAAAAAACTTTGCTGCCAATTTGAATATTGCTTGGTGGTACAAAGCCAACAAATAAAGTAATCGCACAACCCATTAAGCCCAATCCGCAAACAATACCAATTCCTATATTTTTACCAGGAATCGTAAATGATTGCATGGCACCGGTTGCACCCACTGCACCCGCTACGTCACGCACGGCATTTGCACGTATTTTCTTTCGCAAGCGCAACGCAGATAAAAACATAATCACATACATCATGATATATAATTGCGTACTCAATGCGGTCAACAACCAATAGCTAGCATTAATTGTCGGCAACAATAAAAAAGCCACACAAACCAAACTAGTCAATATGGCTTGGGTTAACAGCAAATTCTGCGGTACGCCATGCTTATTTTCTTTATGAAAAATCGGCGGTAAAAAGCCATCGCGCGCGGCTTGATTCAAGCCTTTAATTGGTGAAATCACCCAACTGACAATACCGCCTAAACTGCCTACTACCAATAATATGGTTAAAAAGGGTGTTAACCAGCTTAAGTTAAAAGCGGAAAGAAAATAATCAAAAGTTTGAATGGTGCCATTGACTAAATTAATTTGATTGTGCGGTAATACCATCGCAATCGCCAAAGAACCGAGCATCATCGTTAATAAAATAATAATGCTAGAAAAGGCTAAAGCACGCGGAAAAGTTTTTTGGGGTTGATTGACATCTTTAATATGTACCGTGGCTAATTCCATGCCAGCAAAGCCTAGCATGATCGCAGTCAATGCTGTCCAGTTATCAGTATGCTGCCAATTTGGCAGCATAGAGGTTGTGTTTAATTCTAATTGTATCGGTTTGCCTAACCATAACCAAACGGCCAACAGTACAATAATCAATGCCATTGGAATTAATAAACCACTGATTGCGCAAAAGCTAGTAAATTTCGAAGAGAGGCGAATCCCTTTCAAATTAATCAGCGTTAATAACCAGAAAGCGGATAAAATAATCGAGACTAAATATACTTTGTTTTCTGCAAGTTTTGGATCAATCAGATAAGCGGCAGTACCGGCAATAAAAGAAAGAATTGTTGGAAACCAAACAATATTATTTACCCATTGTAACCAAACCGCTAAAAATGCGACGCGCTTACCAAACGCTAAACGTGCCCATTGATAGATGCCGCCTTCGTTCACGTTGGCAGATAATTCTGCTGAAACCAAGGCAGTTGGAATAAGAAAGACAATCGCCGCAAAAATAAAAAAGAAAATGAGTGTGCTGCCAAATAAGGCAGAAGCCGGTAAATTGCGAATGCTATCAATCGCTCCGGTAATGAGTAAGGTCAGCGCTATGGTATTCAACTTATTAAATGTAGACATAGGTATGAGTGTCTTCCAGAGATAAACTCCGCTTTTAAAAATTTGACCGCCTAGTTCTAACGTAAAATAGCCATTTCTAGGCATGCCCTATAGTGTGTTTTAATTATGTACAGTTTTTACTATACAGTGAAAACATTAAGGGCATATTAAGGACTTTTTTTGTTGCTTGTTATTGCTTGGAAAGAGTCTAAGAGAACACAATAATAATATCAATATCCTTTACAATAATATCAATAAACTTAACAATAAAAAAAGTTATCCTTTACAATCATTTAAGCGATGATAAAAAATCATTATAAATCATTGTGATACATATCATATTAAAATGGCAAAAATTAGACCTATAATGCCAAATTGCCACCCCTGTGCATGTCAGTTATTTTGAGGACAATACCGGATCCCGCACAAATACCCGTGACAGTGCATCACTTCGTTCAAGAAACTTGAACGGGTATTTTGCGGGATGACATCTAATTGGTTAATTGTCCTTGAAATGACTGACATGTACAGGGAGGGTGACACAAGGCAGGGTGAGCTTTATTCTCTTATGTCCATAGGTAATGAAATCGTTGTAGCCGACCACTAAAACTTTTCCGCACACAAAATATAATTCACCGAAATATCCTCGCTTAGCTTAAATTGTTCAGCAAAAGGGTTATAGGTAATCCCTTTCAACGCTTGCGGCGTTAGCCCCGCTTGCCGCAACCATTGGCTTAACTCGGCTGGGCGAATAAATTTAGCATAGTCATGGGTATTTTTAGGTAGAATTTTTAACAAGTATTCAGCCCCGAAAATGGCGAATAAATACGATTTCGGATTGCGATTTAACGTAGAAAAAAATGCGATACCGCCCGGCTTAAGTAATGCCGCACAGGCTTGCACAATAGCGCTGGGATCGGGTACATGTTCTAACATTTCCAGGCAAGTAACGACATCATAGCAAGCAGGGCGTTCAGCCGCTAAAGTTTCAACCGATTGATGCAAATATTCGACTTGCACCCCAGTTTCGTACAAATGTAACTTAGCCACATCGATCACCGCCTTACCCATATCAATGCCGGTGACTTCAGCACCTTGCTGCGCCAGGCATTCGGTTAAAATACCGCCGCCACAGCCTACATCTAAGATTTTTTTGCCAGTCAGGCTAACTTTTTCTGAAATATAACTGAGTCTTACTGGATTTATTTGATGTAATGTTTTAAGTTCACCTGCAGTATCCCACCAGTGGGCGGCCAAGGCGGCAAATTTGTTTAACTCTTCTTGATCGAAATTACTACGCATGAGGTACCTATTTTATTTTAATTAATGATAAACTTATACTGTGAAGTTTATCGCACATTTTACCAGGGAGGTTACAGTTAGTATGAACATCAAGTATAAAAATTATATCATTGCTTTTGTCGCAGCGACTATGATTATTGCAATCAGCCCGCTTGCTATGGCAGAAACTACCCCAGCATCTACACTTCCATCAACGTCTACCTCCACAGACCATACAGATTCCAAAGCGATTCCTTCGGTGAATGCTGGCGGGGAAAGCCAAATGACTGTGGTAGATGAAGGCGGAAATTTAGCGATTGTCGATAAAGCAACCGCAGAGAAAATAGCGCGAGACAAAGCAAAACAGCAAAAAACTCAGCCAACACCACCAACGATAGAGCACCCTGTTGTTTTGCCGGTACCCGCTTTGCATCCGAATGCGGCAACCCCGCCTGTTGCGCCGCCTGCTGCCCCTAATCACCCATAAGGAGTAAATCATCATGGTGGAATCTGCGGAGGCAATATTAAAAGAAAAACCGCATACCATTTATTTAAAAGACTACCGCCCACCGGTTTTTTTGATAGATGAGATTTTTTTGGAAGTGGATTTATTCGAAGAAGGCACCCTCGTTAAATCGCAGATGAAGATACGCCATAATCGCTTAAATCACGATCCACAGCAAATTTTAGTGTTAAATGGTGAAGGATTAACACTGGTTTCTATTCGCTTAGATGGCGTACCGTTGCCGAAAATGCAATATGAAGTGACTTCCCATGAATTAATTATTTATGAAATGCCCAATCAAGCTGATTTAGAAATTGTCACGAAGATTTATCCGGAAAAAAATACTGCGCTCAGTGGATTATATCGTTCGCGCAATACTTACTGTACACAATGTGAAGCCCATGGTTTCCGCCGCATCACTTATTTTTTAGATCGTCCAGATGTATTAAGCCGTTATACCACGACGATTACTGCTGATGCCGAGCGTTATCCCGTTTTATTATCAAATGGTAATTTAGTCACATCTGGCAAATTAAAAGAGGGCCGGCATTGGGTGAAATGGGAAGATCCGTTTAAAAAACCTTGTTATTTATTTGCGTTAGTTGCGGGTGATTTTGATTTGTTGGAAGGAAAGTTTACCACACAATCTAAAAATGAAGTGGCGTTACGTATTTATGTAGAAAAAGGTTATGGCGATCAAGCTGATTATGCGCTGCAAGCGCTGCAAGAAGCCATGCGTTGGGATGAAACGGCTTATGGACGAGAATATGATTTAGATATTTACATGATAGTAGCGATTGCCGATTTCAATATGGGTGCGATGGAAAATAAAGGTTTGAATATTTTTAATACCAAATATATTTTGGCGCAACCGGCTACTGCAACCGATGATGATTATATCCACATTTTATCGGTAGTCGGGCATGAATATTTTCATAATTGGTCAGGTAATCGCGTGACTTGCCGCGATTGGTTTCAATTAAGTTTAAAAGAAGGGTTAACGATTTTTCGTGATCAAAGTTTTACTGAAGATTTGATTTCTCATGCGGTGATGCGTATTCGCGATGTCACTGCCTTGCGGGAAACACAATTCCCAGAAGATGCGGGCCCGTTAGCACATCCGGTACGACCCGATTCTTACATCGAAATCAATAACTTTTATACTGCCACTGTTTACAATAAAGGCGCTGAAGTATTGCGCATGTTGCAAACTTTACTAGGCAAAACCATATTCCGCAAAGGTATGGATTTATATTTTGCGCGTTATGATGGACAAGCGGTGACGATTGAAGATTATATCAATGCCATGGAAGGCGTATCTGGCATAGATTTAACCCAATTCAAGCTTTGGTATAGCCAAGCCGGCACACCTATTGTCACTATCACAGATGATTATGATGCAAATAAAAAAACCTATACCTTAACTATTAATCAAAGCTGTTTGCCTACACCCGATCAGCCAACAAAGCAACCTTTGTATATTCCGATTCGCATGGGATTATTGGATGAAACCGGGCAGGCGATTCCATTGCATTTAGATAACGAGCCAGTTACTACAGAAAAAGTATTACCGTTAACGCAAGCGTCACAACACTTTCAATTTAAACAAGTGCCAACTCGTCCAGTGCCTTCGTTACTACGAGATTTTTCTGCACCAGTGAAATTGAATCATGCTTATAGTGATGCAGACTTGCAATTTTTATTTAAACATGACAGCGATGCTTTTAATCGTTGGGAAGCAGGGCAGCAATATATTACGCAGACTATATTGAATTTAATTCGTGATCAACAACAAGATAAACCATTACGATTACCCGCAGCATTACCGGCTTTGTTTGAATTCGTCCTGCAAAAAGAGAAAAAAGATTTGTTTTTGGCTGCAGAAATGTTGACGCTGCCTTCCGAACGTTATTTAGGCGATCAAATGGAAGTCGTAGATGTTGATGCTATTCATAGCGTACGTGAATTTGTGTTGACTACACTTGCACAGCAATTGCAAGCGTTATGGCAAAACGGTTATGAAAAAATAGCAGTGAGTAACGAAACCAGTTTTAATTTGCAAGCAGTGGGTGGCCGCCAATTGAAAAATCGTTGTTTAGCTTATTTGTTGGTGTTGCCTGACTATGCGGCACTCGGTATGCAGCAATTTACCGCAGCATTAAATAGCGATATGACGAATACGCAAGCGGCATTAGCTGGTTTGGCTAATCTCGATTCGCCATTGCGCCTGCAAGCATTAGAAGCATTTTATGCGGCTTGGCAGCAAGATGCGTTAGTGGTAGATAAATGGTTTGCGATTCAAGCAGCAACAAAATTACCTAGCGCATTGAGTGATGTAAAAAAATTGCTGCGGCATCCGGCTTTTGATATTAAAAATCCGAATAAAGTTTATGCTTTGATCGGTACGTTTGGTCATCGCAATGCGGTGCATTTTCATGCACGCAATGGCGAAGGTTACGCATTTTTACGCGAAATCGTTTTACAGTTGGATAAATTAAATCCACAAATTGCCGCGCGTATGGTAAACCCTTTGACTAGCTGGCATCGGTATGATAAAGAAAGACAAGCATTAATGCGGGAACAATTGGAATTTGTTCTCGCTGATAAAAAAATATCCAAGGATTTGTATGAATTGGTGATAAAGAGTTTGGAATAGAATTGCCCCCCACCCCAACCCTCCCCCGCGGAGGGGGGAGGGGGTCGGCCATTTAGGCATAAATTTCCCATTTTCCTTGCGAAATTGGGGTGATAAATAAAAATTCTCCTCCTCTTGTGAGAGAGGGTTGGGGTGACAAATGAAAAGCCCCCCCTCTTGCGGGGGAGGGTGGGGTGACAAATGAAAAGCCCCCCTTACGGGGGAGGGTTGGGGTGACAAATGAAATACTCCCTCCCCCCTTGCGGGGGAGGGTTGGGGTGACAAATGAAATA
>DATAXC010000240.1:0-5893 GCA_036266895.1 Gammaproteobacteria bacterium | reverse complement strand
AATTTCCAAAAGTTTCAATATAGCATTCTGTTAAGTTATTTAACTTTAAAGCAATAGGCAGCTCTATTGCTTTATCAAATTGTATATTTATATTTTTAATAGGGAAAAAATTTTTTATCGAGTCTATTAAATAAAAATTCATTTCTAATACGGTTACGGTTACAGTTGATGGCGTGTCTTGTGTAAATATTTTTTTTACTTCGCTCGCAGTAGAAATTAAATTCAGCTTGGTAAGACTGGATGGATATACGACCCCATCAAGTGGCGCACTTCTTAGCTCTAATATTTCCAGAGGAGGTTGTTTATTTAGAAGCGGATAAAGCAATTCGACAGCTATATGCTTACCCGTAACCAGTTTAGTTAACTTTGAAAAATCATATTTTTCAAAATCTATTACTTTAAACATTGATACAGGATAATCATTCAAAACCAAAGAACGAATAGCATTTTTACTCATAATACTATGTAAATATTCAGGCAATAGGTAAGGTTCAGGCATGTTTTCTTTTCGAAATATACCTACAATAGAAAACGCTTTATTTAATTTATCTAGCAAAAAAGTAATGTGATATCTAGTTATCCCCGCTTCTAAATAAATACCAATTTCTTGGTAATGTGCTAAAGAGGCCAGCAGTTGATCACACTGCTCTTCAGACAGTAATGCCAACGCATTTAAATTCAAATAACGAATATTATCTTCCTGGTCTGGATTATTGAGTGCGCAATAGTCCAAATTGAAAATTTTGTCAGAGCGCAATCCTTGTTGGGCTGCTATGGCAAACAAATCTTTTTGCGGTAGCGGTTCAAGTAAAGAAGCTGGGTGGAGGGAAGCCGTTAACGGCGGCACCCGCAACGTATCAATAAAACGGGGATCCGCTAGCTTAATTAATACCTTGCCTGCGGCAGGATAATAAATAGAAAAGCCTTGTTCAAACCACTGAGGTAATAACGTATGGCAGGCTGTTGACCAAAAATACGTGTTCAGAATAAGCGTTCTCTTTTCTTGATTGGCTGATGTTTCGTCGCCATCTGCATACCAACAACGTTCTTCGCCCAATAATACAGCGGGGAGATCCATGCCTTGCCCGCAATCAAACGCGTCATGGCCGGCAGAGGGATCGACAGCACGGACATATAAGTCCTCTTCAGTAATGTGCGTGCCGGGTAATGTATTTGCTCTTGGGGTCATGCAAAAATACTCGCGATTGGGTTTAGGGTGGGCAAGAGAGGGTCATTATAAGGGAGATTGCTTAAGGTTATCTTAGGAAAAGCCCCTCTCCCGCCCTGTCGGGCACCCTCCCCCGTAAACGGGGGAGGGGATAAAATCCGAATGAATCGTATTATCAAAAAAAACTTTGACCTATCTACTTAGCCCCTTACGAGGGAGGAGATAACCAAGCGGGCTGGGAGAATAGCCAGTGAAAAATGAAAGCGCACCCTCTCCCGCTTGCGGGAGAGGGGTAGGGGAGAGGGGCTCTTTTTCATGCAACAACAAAAGGGCGCCTAAGCGCCCTTTTTCATTCCAACAAACCAACCAAACCAACTAAAACTAATTTAGTCTACTGACAATTGGTCTTGAATTTTTTGCATCATGTCTGGCTTAATTTTCTTGAATCCTTTGACATTGGCTAATTCATCAAGCGATTTAAAATCACCATGTTTTTTACGATAAGAAATGATAGCGCGGGCTTTAGAAGCATTTAACCCTTTTATTTTGGACAAATCTTGTACGCTAGCCGTATTAACATTGATTTTTTGCATAGAACTATCGGTAGTCGTCGTTGTTTGTGCATTCGCATTATCAGAAGCATTTTGCGTCGTTGTCGTTGTGGTGGTGCTCGCATCATCAGCAACAACTGGGGAGGCTAACGCTAACGCAGCAACTGCGACAAATAGGGTACGGTAAAAAGACATAGGTATTACTCCTTTTTGAAATTGATTATTTCCACGATTGGAACAGTTCCAATTACTATCATTCTACAAAATCCTTAAGCTAAGGAAAAGAGAAAAGAATAGGCGATAACCAATTTTTTTTGTTAAACTTGCCAAATATAATGAAAGGAACCCTAGTTATGCCCCTCATTCCCTTAGCAACTTTAACGACTTTTTCTAAATGGCTGCTTATTGCTGCATTTACCTGCTTATTTTCTACTGGCGCCCTTGCCAACCCGATTATCCCGGTACCTACTCAGCCGCAACAGCCCAGCTTTACCCCTGGCACCCCCAAATTAGATGCCAAAAGCTATATTTTAATCGATGCGACTAGCGGCAAGGTCATCGTGCAAAAAGATGCCGATGCCCAACTACCGCCAGCCAGTCTAACCAAACTGATGTCGCTTTATATTATCTCCAGCGCCTTAAAAAGCGGCCAAATCCACATGGATGATAAAGTCAGAATCAGTACGAAAGCTTGGCGTACCGAAGGATCGCGCATGTTTGTGAAAGTGGGCGATGAAGTACCAGTAAAAGAGTTATTACAAGGCATTATTGTCGCTTCCGGTAATGATGCGACCGTAGCGTTAGCGGAATATATCGCCGGCACCGAAGAAACGTTCGTCAATATGATGAATGAGCAAGCCAAATTACTCGGTATGAAAAATAGCCATTTTATGGACAGCACTGGCTTGCCGAATAAAAATCATTATTCGACTGCGCATGATATGGCTATTTTAACCCAAGCTTATATTAAAACTTTCCCTGAAGATTATAGCTTTTATTCAGAAAAATGGTTTACCTACAATGGTATAAAACAGCCAAATCGCAATCGCTTACTCTGGCGTTACCAATATGCCGATGGTTTAAAAACCGGCCACACTCAAGAAGCGGGCTATTGCTTAGTGGCCTCTGCTAAAAAAGACGGCATGCGCTTAGTCAGCGTGGTATTTGGCGCCCCAAATGATCAAGGACGTACTGAAGATTCTATTCGCTTACTGACGTATGGTTTCCGCTTCTTTGAAACCCACAAGCTTTACCCAAAAAACACCGCCTTAGTACAAGCAAGAATTTGGCATGGCAGCAAAAGTGAAGTGCCTTTAGGCGTCGCAGAGGATTTACATGTAACGATTCCTGCTGGTCAATTTAAACGCATGCAAGTGGCATTAGAAGTCAATAATCCATTAAAAGCACCGATTGTTAAAGGAAACGCTTACGGCACGGTAAAAGTAACTTTAAGCAACCAAGTGATTGCTGAGAAGCCGCTGATCGCCTTAGATGATAGCTCTACCGGCAATTTATGGCGGCGCGCCTCTGATTCGGTAAAATATAGCGTGCATAAAATGTTTTCTAAAAAAGAAGAGAAAGTGAACACGGGATAAGATGCGGTTTTTATTTTCACAACCCAACATGATCGTACGCTGGCTAGGCCAACAAGATTATCTTTCTTGTTGGCAAGCTATGCAAAAATTCACCACGGAACGTCATGCGGACACGCCTGATGAAATCTGGCTATTAGAGCATAACCCCGTTTTTACCCAGGGACAAAATGGCAAAGCAGAACATGTTTTAACTGCGGGTGTCGCGGGTGACATTCCAATCGTGAAAACGGATCGTGGCGGGCAAATCACTTATCATGGGCCAGGTCAGTTAATTGTCTATACCTTAATAGATTTAAAACGTCAGCAATTGAATATACGCGAATTTGTCACTTTATTGGAAAATACTATCATCGAATTTTTAAATCCCTACACGACGCAAGCGTATGCGAAATGCAAAGCGCCGGGCGTCTATGTTAAAGATACAAAAACAGCGGAAGAAGAGCACAAAATATGCTCGATTGGCTTACGCATTCGACGCGGCTGTGCTTATCATGGCATTGCTTTTAATGTAGACATGGATTTAACGCCGTTTAGCCAAATCAATCCATGCGGTTTTCCGCAGCTAAAAATGACACAATTAGCTCATTTAGGCGGCGGAAGTGATATATTAGCAACCGCGCAACAGTTATTTCCATATTTATTAAAGCGATTACAGGTAAATTAACCCATGGACATCAAACCAGCAGAAGATACCGCAGCACTATCTAGCACTAATAAACAGCGCGGTTTAGATAAATTATCTCGCATCCCGATTAAAATTGAGACCACCACTGCGCCATTACGCAAACCGGATTGGATACGCGTACGTCTACCCGCCTCCCCTGCAGTTAGCGACTTAAAACAATTACTCCGTGAAAATAATTTAGTCACTGTCTGTGAAGAAGCTTCTTGTCCTAATTTGCCAGAATGCTTTACCCATGGCACCGCTACTTTCATGATTATGGGTGATAAATGTACGCGTCGTTGCAGCTTTTGTGATGTTGCCCATGGCCGGCCTGATCCATTAGATCCAAAAGAGCCTGAGCATTTGGCCACCACTATCGCACGCATGAAATTGCGCTATGTCGTGATTACTTCTGTTGATCGTGATGATTTACGCGATGGCGGCGCCGGCCACTTCACTGCCTGCATTCAAGCAGTACGTGCACATAATCCAACCATCAAAATTGAAATTTTAGTGCCAGATTATCGTGGTCGTATGGAGATTGCACTTGCGGTTACTGGTGAAGCATTACCCGATGTCTTCAATCATAATATTGAAACAGTGCCGCGTTTATATAAGCAAGCCCGCCCTGGCTCTGATTACACCCATTCATTAGTATTATTACAAACTTTCAAGCAGCGTTACCCAACTATTCCCACTAAATCCGGCATCATGCTAGGATTAGGTGAAACGAATGATGAAATTATTCAAACACTAAAAGATCTTCGTGCCTATGACGTAGACATGGTAACCTTAGGACAATATCTACAACCGAGCCGGCATCATTTACCAGTAGCGCGTTATGTGACACCAGTAGAGTTTAAGCAATTTGGAGATTTTGCTAAAGCGTTGGGCTTTAAGAATGTGGCTAGCGGCCCATTAGTACGCTCTTCTTACCATGCAGATAAACAAGCTGCGGGAGAGGACGTTAATTAGCAGTAACCCCAACCCTCTCTTTTAAAAAGGGGATTGTTGAATAAATGAGAAAAGTGAAGAGTATCGCCTCTCCCCTTGTGGGAGAGGCCGCTGCGCGAAGCGCAGCGGGTGAGGGGTTTTTCTTCAAATTCTCACCCCTCACCCGCCGCCTAACGGCGTCGACCTCTCCCACAAGGGGCGAGGTAAAAACTCTATAGGGAGCACATATGTCTGACATTGTCGGTCCCATACTGCAATGGCTAAATGCCAACCCAGAATGGGCAGGTTTTGCAACTTTTGTGATTTCTGCTGCTGAATCAGTCGCAATCATCGGCACCATCGTTCCGGGTACCATCACCATGACAGCGATTGGCGCATTAGCTGGTGCGGGTATTATTCCACTGTGGGCTACCATTTTTTGGGCGATTTTAGGCGCGGTGTTCGGCGATGGCATCAGCTATTGGATGGGTTATTATTTTAAAGACCGCTTACACCGAATTTGGCCTTTTCATAATAATCCCGGCTTACTGCAAAAAGGTGAAATGTTCGTCCATAAATACGGCGTGATGAGTGTTTTCATCGGCCGTTTTGTCGGCCCAGTACGTGCACTGGTACCGATGATTGCCGGCATGCTCGGTATGAAACCCGTACAATTTACTGTTGCAAACATTACTTCCGCAATTGGCTGGGCACCGATTTATATGTTGCCAGGCATCATGTTAGGCGCGGCTTCGTTAGAATTGCCGCCTGATATCGCTATTCAAGTCATGCTAGTCTTATTATTAATTTCTTTATTCGTTTTAATGTGCATGTGGTTAACTTATAAATTACTGCAACTCATTAATATACAAACCGACCAATTTTTAAACCGTATTTGGAATGCCTTAAAACATTCACGCTATTTTCATTTGGCAACAATCGTCTTAAAACACCATGATCCAAAACAATTACATGGCCAACT
>DATAXC010000210.1:0-1630 GCA_036266895.1 Gammaproteobacteria bacterium | reverse complement strand
TAAAGTGATTATTTTAGATGATGATAGTTCTATTCATGGTGCTTGGAGTGCGCACTTTGAACCTATTATAAAACAAGCGCCCAATATTGAATTAAAACATTTTACCAAAGGAAAAGAAGCGCTTCATTTTCTGGAAAATTTATCTGTTGAAGAAAAGAAAAAAGTGTTTTTGTTGACTGATTATGAGCTATTGAAGCAAGAGTTAAATGGCTTGCATGTAGTAGCAAAAAGTCAAATTCAGCGCTCTATTTTAGTCACTAGCCATTATGCAAATCCGCTGGTTCGCGAGCAAGCTGCAAAAACTGGTACTAAAATTTTACCTAAACAATTGGCTTCTGAAATCCCGATTCAAATTGATAAAACCATCCAATATACAAATAATGAAGATGAGCTTAAGCAAGTTGATCTTGTTATTGTTGATGATGATGAAAAATTTATTAGAAATCTTGTTCTGTTTGTGTTTGATGATAAAACAGTAGATCAATATCATGATCCTCATCATTTTTTAAATAACGTAAAAAAATACCCTAAAGATTGTAAAATTTATCTGGATAATAATTTTGCCGCTGGTAGTTTAATAAGTGGTGTGGAAATCGCTAAACAATTACATGAGCAGGGATATACGAATCTTTATTTGCTTTCTGGTGATAATTTTAAAAAAGAGGATGTTCCCAGCTATTTAACAGTGATTAGAAAAGATGATATAGAAAGTATAAAGGGAAGTTTGTAACAAATGACCTGGCTCGCGACTGTGCCATAGGGAGTAAGTCGAAATCCTCTGTATACGATAAGTTATCGCTAAAATATAGCTTATATTAAGCGATAACTCAATTTTAAACGAGATTTCGCCTAAATTATTAAAAATAATAGCGTTTTCTTTTTAGGTCTTTCAATGGGTTCTTTGTGCTATGCCTTGATTTAACCTCCAGTATGTCGGATAATAATCGACATACTGGAGTAATTTTATGAAGATCGAAACAGTTAGAAAAATCGCTGGCCGAGAGGAAATTGACTATCAATTTTTAATCTCTATGTTGGCCGAGTATGCTTGCCCAAGAGATAAAATCACGGAGTGGTTAAAATCTGGCGACCTTATTCGGATTAAAAAGGGTCTCTATATTTTCGGGCCAGAAATCGCCAGCACCCCTTACTCGCTCGAAGTATTATCCAATTTGATTTATGGTCCTTCTGCTATTTCGCTGCAGTATGCATTAGCATACTATGGTTTTATACCGGAACGAGTTACCGTTGTCACAAGCATTACCAATAAAAGAAACAAATCATTTGTGACGCCTGTTGGTAAATTTACCTATCGGTATTTAAGCCCCACAAAATATCCGGTCGAAATTATGCTTGCAGACCATAAGCAAAAAAAATTCTTAATTGCTTCTCCTGAAAAAGCACTATGCGATCATATTTATTTAACAGATAAGCGTATTAAATTAAATTCACTGGATGATATTGATAAGTATTTATTATATGATTTACGCATTGAAGAAACCGCGCTACAATCACTTCATCCCAAAAAATTAAGTATGATTAGCAAAATATATCAAGATGAACGATTAGATTTATTAGCCAACTATATTAAGAAACGGAAAAAATAGTAATGCATAATGCCATTAAAGCC
>DATAXC010000107.1:0-4826 GCA_036266895.1 Gammaproteobacteria bacterium | reverse complement strand
AAATCTGCGCGCTCTAATAAACTAACCCATTCTTTTATAGTAACCGAATTAACGCCACTGTCTTTCTGTATGTCAGAATAATTCGTTTCTTGTCCAGTGCGTGCAGCACATAATCGCAAAACGGTTAGAAATTCATTTACTTTTTGAATACCTGCACTCATTACTATATCTTTTTCAATATAACTACGAATGTAATCATTTAAATAGCCAGTAACAGGTAAGGCGTTATGTGTATGCAACTCAGGCCAACCGCCTTTGAATAAAATCTCTTGGATAGTCGTTTTCGGTAATACTTTAAGAATTTCGTGCACAGTTAATGTATTCAAGTAATAGTAAGAAGCTCTTCCTGCTAAACTTTCTTTAATATTTTTATCCATTAAAATTTGATTAGAGCCAGTTAAATGAAATAAAACTGTTGTTTCTGCTGGTTCGCCAGCTTGAAATACTGCTGTCCGTTTAAGCTGGTCCACATATTTTTTCAACTCAGGAAAGAGATTAGGCACATATTGCACTTCATCCAATAATAAAGGTGGCTGAAATTGTTGTAAAAAAAGAGCCGGATCTTGATTAGCTAATTGCCGAAGCGCTAAATCGTCAAAAGTAATTTCTTGAAAATTTGCCTGCGCACTTTTTGTCTGACCTCTATAAAGAGCCGCGAATAAAGTGCTTTTCCCACATTGCCGGGGGCCGCAGAGTATCTGGATCCTAGCAGGAGATTGGAGAAGTTGCGCTGTAATATCACGAGGTATGTACATATGACCATTTTAAGTTGAGAACTTAAATTAGTCAAGTAATTGATTTAAAATTGATTTAAAATAATAATTTATAGTTTTTCTCTTTATTTTGATATAAAAATCAAATGACAGGATATTGCATCAAACAAGAATTAATCAATTTGCTTTCCATGCGCTTAACCTGATTAAATCTTGTTATGCACTCAAAAAGTTCTTTGGATTTTTCAAGATTTGTTTGCCTCATGTTTTTAAATGATTCTTGCTGCATGAAAAACACCCTCTCCCGCCCTTCGGGCACCCTCCCCCACAAGTGGGGGAGGGGATGAAATCCGAATTCATTGTATTATCGAAAGAAAAAACTTTGACCTATCTATTAGCCCCTCCCCCGTAAACGGGGGAGGGTGCCCGAAGGGCGGGAGAGGGTGTTTTTCATGCAACAAAACCTTCCCGGATTGATGACAACAACCACGCTCTAGCAATTTTTCCCGGACACGACTGCGTAAACGGGGGAGGGGGTAATAGATGGGTCAAGTTCTTTCCGTAAGCTAAAAAATAGTTAAGGCAGTGGTCAAGTTTCTCCCCATAAGATATCAGTAAACCAATTCCCCCTCTCCGTTTACGGGAAGGCGCCGCCCCGCACTTGTTGCGGGGGTTAGGGGAGAGGGCAATCTCTACTTTCATGCAATAAAACCCCCTAATACGCTTTCGCAAACACCGCCGGTTGTGCGCTCAGCTCTCCAGTAAACAAACATTCCCCCGCATTCCCTCGCTCACTCAGCGGCAAACAACGAATAGTAACGCCCAATTCTTGTTTGATCTTCGCTTCTACTGCCGCATCGCCATTCCAATGTGCCACTGCAAAACCACTAACGCCATCACCACGGAAATAATCATAAAAATCCGTCAAGCTAGTCAGATTAACCGTATGCTGCTCTCGAAATTTTTGTGCGCGTTCCCATAACACTTGTTGCAACGCATCCAATTCTGCAACCACGGTTTGCATAAATTGTTCGCGCGGTATATTCAAACGATCTTTATAGGCTTTATCGCGTCGACCCATGAACACCGCATTTGCAGCACATTCTTTATTACCAATTTCTAACCGAATCGGCACGCCTTTTTTTACCCAACTCCACGCTTTTTCACCGCCGGTTAATTCGCGATTATCTATTTCGACTTCCAAATCACGGCCATGATAATGGATCGCTCGTAATTCATTCGCTAATTGTTGGCAATAATCCAAAATCGCAGCGCGATCGGTTTCTTGATGAATAATCGGCAAAATAACCACATGCAGCGGTGTAATCGCAGGCGGCAACACCAAACCATCATCATCGCTATGCGTCATGATTAAACCGCCCATAATACGCGTAGATAATCCCCAAGAAGTGGTCCAAACAAATTCTTCTTGGCCTGCTGCACTTAAAAATTTAATGTTAAAACTACGCGAAAAATGCTGACCTAAAAAGTGTGACGTGCCCGCTTGTATCGCTTTGCCATCTTGCATCATCGATTCAATACAATAGGTAATATCTGCACCAGGAAACCGTTCACTTGCACTTTTTTCACCTTTGATTACTGGCATCGCTAAATAATTTTCGGCTAAATCCGCATACACATCTAACATTTGTCGTGCTTCATGCATCGCTTCTTCTGACGTCGCATGCGCGGTATGACCTTCTTGCCAGAGAAATTCTGTCGTGCGCAAAAACATACGCGTACGCATTTCCCAACGCACAATGTTCGCCCATTGATTCGTTAACAAAGGTAAATCACGATACGATTGTATCCAGCGTGAAAACGCATCACCGATAATTGTTTCGGAAGTAGGACGAATAATATAAGGTTCTTCTAATTCTCCACCTGGCACTAATTTACCCGCATCATTTTTTACCAATTTCGTATGCGTGACGATTGCACATTCTTTAGCAAAACCATCAATATGTTCCGCTTCTTTTTGCATAAAACTCAGTGGAATTAATAATGGGAAATAAAGATTTTTATGTCCAGTAGCTTTAAATTTTTCATCTAACACGCGCTGAACATTTTGCCAAATCGCATAACCCCATGGTTTGATAATCATGCAGCCGCGTACCGGCGACACTTCGGCTAAATCCGCGGCTTTAATCACTTGCTGATACCATTCTGGATAATTATCAGCACGGGTTGGGGTAATCGCTGTGCGTACTGCTTTTGTTTGATTGATTTTATTTGATTGCATTGAATACTTGCTCCACATGTCCTGGTACTTTGACTTTACGCCAAATGCCACGAAGGATACCTTGTTCATCAATTAAAAAAGTTGACCGTTGGATACCTAAAAATGTTTTGCCAAATAAACTTTTCGGCTTAAACACACCATAAGTTTCGCAAACTTGTCCTTGATCATCGACGAGTAAAGTAAACGGTAATTGGTATTTTTCTTTAAATTTTGTATGTGATTTAACGCTATCTTTGGAAATACCAAAAATAGTGACACCCTGTGCTTTAAACTGGCTAAATTGATCACGAAAATCACAAGCTTGTTGAGTGCAACCGGGGGTATCGTCTTTAGGGTAAAAATAGAGGATAACTTTCTGGCCTTTGAGTGCACTCAAAGTAATTGGCTGCCCGTTATCGGTGAGCAAAGTAAAATCAGGCGCTGGTTTGCCGATATCAATATCGATTGTCGTTATATTCACAGTCATGGTGATAGTCTCTTAGAAACAACAGAGAATATCACCATTAGAGATGATGGAAAAGATGCGGTTAAACCCCGCGCCCCCTGCCAGCTCGTTCGATTTATTCTTAATGTAAGGGAAAAGCTTTTCCCATCCTATATAAATGACATTGATCGAGCAGAGAAGAAGATTGCAGGCAGCCTGCCAGACCGTCCGGCGCAGGATAGCGCCGGTCACCGCAGGAGCAGTTCCGTCTGGCAGGTTATCTGCATCTTCTTCTCTGCGTATGCGATGTCTGATCACTACTAATTGGCTAATTGACGTCCTACGTAAGCGCCACCCAAGCCGCCCACAATAGTACCTGCTGTACTGCCGCCAGTCAGTGCGCTACCCGCGACACCACCAGCAACACCACCAGCCACCATGCCAACGTCTTTATTTTGACATGCGGTCAACAATCCCATCAGCATCAATGTCGTGATAATTAAAACGAGATTTTTTCGCATGATAGTCTCCTCATTATTTTACCCCCCACCCCAACCCTCCCCCACAAGGGGGGAGGGGGTAAAAGGGGTTACCTATAACTCTTATTGTAGCAATTATTTGAGGGAATAAGCGCGAAACGCGCCTTGGTTGTTGATTGTTAACGCTTTCCATAACCAAGGTAAAACGGTTTGCATGGTTTGATCGAATTGCCAGGGTGGATTAATAATGACCAGCGCGCAACCATTCAAGTGTTGCGCAAGCTCAGGATAAATAGTGAGTTCTATCGCAAAAATAGGGAAATTAATCGTTTGTTGAATAGCACGATAAAATCGCTCCAACGCTTTTTTTTCCTTTATCGGCAACCAGATAGCATAAGTACCGGTATCCCAGCGCTGAATCGCCCTGGGTAAAGTTTGAACAATTCGCGTGAACTCATCCGGGTCTTCATAAGGGGGGTCAATTAAGACTAAACCACGTCGTTCGGATGGCGGCAAAAAAGCTTTTAACCCCAAAAACCCATCTTGATGATGAATCGCGGTTTGTGCGTCACCTGCAAATACTTTTTTTAACGCTTGATAAACTTCTAACTGTAATTCACAAGCAATGATACTGTCTTGTGGCCGCATAAAATGCCGCGCGATCATCGGTGATCCTGGATAATAACGCAAAGAAGAAAATTTGGTCGCACTGAGCTGACTATTAATTTGATGCACACATTTCAAATAATCTTTCACTAGCGGCGGGGGATTGTTTTGTGCAATGACTTTTTCAACACCATTCGCATATTCTTTCTTTTTTGCAGAAAATTCATCGAATAAATCATAATAACCATTTCCAGCATGCGTATCTAAATAACAAAACGGTGTGGGTTTTCGCAAAAAAGACTGCAACAAAGCAATTAAGCAAACATGTTTAACCACATCAGCAAAATTACCCGCATGATAAG
>DATAXC010000068.1:0-8424 GCA_036266895.1 Gammaproteobacteria bacterium | reverse complement strand
AGTAATATTAAATTGATAAGCAACATTTTCTGCGGTTTGGCCCATATTCAAATTAACCGTTGGATCAGTTAATCCTTGCAACAAAGCAATAATCGGTTTGAAATAACTCGGTCGTAAGCGTAACAATGCTTTGCTTTTCGCTTGCCAAGTTTTAGCACTCTGTAAACCGGCTAACCAAGTCGCCATCGCTGTACTATACAATAGTGGCGCGCGACTCATTGCTTCTGTACCACCTGCCAATACTAAATCATAACGACCTAGTGCAATATCTTTAGCTGCACTGTCTAATGCTTGTAAACCAGATGCGCAATTACGTTGGACTGTCCAAGCCGGCACCGTTTTACCACAGCCTAAACGCAGCGCGACAACACGAGCAATATTAGTTTCGTCGGGACTTGGCATCACACAGCCTAAAACCACTTCGCCAATTTCATTCGGTGTAAACGGTTGGCGTTTCAATAAAGCTTGGCCTGCTTGTACTGCTAAATCCGCAGCTGAAAATGGGCCCGGTTTCCCTTTGGCTTTTAAAAATGGCGTGCGGGCACCATCTACGAGGTAAACATCTTTCATATTAAAATCCTTGCGGCAACGAATTAGTTAATCCTTGGATTTGCGAACCCACCCCTTGTATGGTGTCGTTTAATTTTGACTTTAAATTGTTTAACGTAGGCGAAACAACACCACCCAACCAATTAATTGCGGGTTGATACATATGTACAAATTCAGATTGCGTCCACCAAGCCTGTCTAGCAAATGGCGTTAATTGCATACAAAACAACATGACTAAGACAATGAGAAAACCACGACCAAGGCCAAATAAGCCGCCTAATAAACGATTACTTAAACCAATCACCGTCGCAGGGAGGGCAACATTAATAATATAGCCAACAATCGAACCCACCACTAAAGTACCCATAAATAATATAATAAAACTGGTACCCAGCGCTAAATAAGAAACAGGTTGGCTGGTGCTGGTGCCGATTGCAGAAGAAGTTTGACTCACCACTGTTTGCACCACATCAGAGCGTGTGAACACAGCCGCTAAATGATTAGAAAACATCACAGCGATAACAACTGCGGCGACTAGACTCCCTAAGGAAATAACTTCTTTGATAAGTCCACGACGCATACCCACCATCGCAGACATGGCAAAGATAAAAATAATAGCGTAATCAAACCAATTCATGTTGATACCTCAGATATATTACCTATCTATTAAAATCCCTTCTCCACCGTACCCCCCTCTCCCGCCCTTCGGGCACTCCCGCAACAAGTGCGGGACGGCGCCTTCCCGTAAACGGGGGAGGGGTAAAATCCAGATTTAATGGTATGTCAGAAAACACCGCATCGACTCCCCAAGAGAAAAATTGTTGGGCCATCGCCTCCTCATTTACCGTATAAGCTAACACCATTTTACCTGACTCTTTGATCGTTTGTACAACGGCTGGCGTCACTAACTCATCAGCCAAATGCAAAGAGACACAGTGCAATGCTTTACTCTCTGCCAACCGATCCGCATGCCAATCTTCGACATTCAATGCCAGCAAGCTATCAGGTACGATTCGACGCATCCATTCTAACGCTACCACTGAAAAACTAGAAAATAATATAGTAAATCGCGCTTCCAACAAATAAGGGGTTACCACTTTTGCCACTTGTCTCACTAATTGCTCTTCTGTACCAGGTAATGCTTTTAATTCAATATTGGCATTTAATCCACTGTTTTGGAAAAACGCTAAAGCTTGCTGCAAAGTTAAAATGCGTTCACCAGTAAAATGCGGATGAAACCAACTGCCCGCATCCAATGTTTGCAAAACAGTGTAAGGATACTCATACACTAAACCATGTCCATTCGTAGTACGGTCTAAATCAGCATCATGAAAAATAATCGGTGTTTGACAAGCCGCTAATAAAACATCAAATTCAATCCAACGCACACCTAACTGCGCCGCTTTGATAAACGCCGCCAAAGTATTTTCAGGCGCCTGGCTGCTGGCACCACGATGCGCTATGATGGGCGGTATAAAATTAAGCAAGGCCATCGGCTAAATGAATCCCTATCACACCTACAATAATCAACGTTAAAAAACCGATTTTTTTCACGGAAACACTTTCTTTAAAATGTAAAATGCCGATGAATGCAACTAAAGCTGTTCCTACGCCAGACCAAATCGCATACACAACACTCAGCTCAATGTATTTCATCGCGAAAGTTAAAGCGGTAAACGAGATCGAGTAAAATACGGATAAGCAAAGCACTGGTTTTATTTTTGTTAAACCATGCGACAATTTTAATGCAGAGGTACCTAACACCCCAAACAAGATTGCGATGGATAAACATAACCAACCATTAAAAGAAGATGCCATATTCATGCTTGTTTCAATCCAACCACACCAACGATAATACACAGTAAAGATATTATTTTTAGCAAATTAAGCGATTCATGAAAGAAACCCACGCCAATAAAAAAAATAAGCAACGTTCCTAACCCTGCCCAAATCGCATAGGCAAAGCCGATTTCTAATCGTTTCAATGAAAAAGTTAAAAAAATAAACGACAGCGCATAAAAAAAGAAAATGGCGATCGAAGGTTTTAACGCGGTAAAACCGGCAGACAGTTTCATCGCTGTCGTGCCGGCGACTTCAGTTAAAATAGCCAACGTTAAATAAACCCAGACAATAAATGAAGTTTTATCTTGCATATTAGTCATTATTTAGTGATTGCCTGCGTCACTTGATCGGGCATTGACGCCAACACGACAACGGCTTGCAAAGCAACTTTATTTCCTATCACCAAAGGCACCGCTGGTCGTGGCGCCACAGCCCCAGCAACACCATTCAACTTCACCATACTATAACCGGTCATTTCTGTAGTCGCCATCAGCGGCGCAACAAAATCAATTTGATGTAAGTAATATTTTTGATCAGGGTACATTTTATTGAGATTATCGATTTCTGTTTTAGCTTGTTGATATAAATTAGTACGCAACGCGGTTTGTGCTTGCCGCACTTCATCTTCACTGGGTATGAATTGTACATTATCCAAAGTAAAGGTAACACCAGGCTTACTCAACGCTTTGGCTTGATCACGTAAACTGCTGAGCTCAGATTGCGGCAAGCGTGCTTGCGCTGCAATTTGAATATTTTCTAATCCAGTTTTATCTTGTTGTCTATCAAATGACAAAATATGCCATTCTCCTTTATTCGATAATTGGTTTAATTTTTGCATTACATCATTTTGAATTTGTTCTATGCCTTGACCGGCGACCGCAGCATTGACCCCGACAATCACGATCGCAGTTTTAGTAGTCACCCATTGTTCAGTATTTAACTGTACAGTAACTTTATTTAATAACGGTTCAAGATTAATTTCTGCCCAAGCTGGCATTGCTGCAAATATGGCCAAACACATGACTAAAGATTTTTTTAACATGGGGGTTCACCTTCCTATTCTAAATCATCATCTTTACACAGGACAAAAAGGGAGTAAAGCTCACTCTACCAAATTGTCAGCCATGTGCATGTCAGTCATTTCGAGGATAATATGCTACTCCGATGTCATCCCGCAAAATACCCGTTCAAGAAACTTGAACGAAGTAATGTAGTGTCACGGGTATTTGTGCGGGATGACACCTGTGCAAAAGGATGTACCTTTCTGACATATCAGCATACTATACTCATACTATGCCGCCAACTTTTATTCATTTACGCTTACATACTGAGTATTCCCTACACGATGGGTTACTGCAAATTCCTGCGCTGGTTGAAAAAACCGCGGCGTTGGGTATGCCCGCGCTGGCTATTACAGATTTAAGTAATTTATATGCGGCTGTCAAGTTTTACCAAGCGGCCATGCAAGCGGGTATCAAGCCCTTGCTCGGCACCGATGTCTGGGTGATGGACGATAAAAATCCGAAAACACCGTTTCGCTTGACGTTATTATGTCAAACCAACCAAGGCTATCAGAACTTATTAAAACTCATTTCTAATAGTTATTTAATTGGTCAAACGCATGATCACCCCTTGATTCATGCCCGTTGGCTGCAGACTTTAGCCACAGGGTTGATTGCGCTATCTGGTGCGCATGAAGGTAATATTGGTCAAGCGCTTTTAGCACAAGATACGACGTTAGCAGAAACTCACTTACAAAATTGGCAATCACTCTTCCCTAACCGGTTTTATCTTGAAATTAACCGTGTCGGCAAACCACATGAATCTGCTTATTTAGCTGCTGTTCTTAAATTAGCAGAAGCACAAGGCGTACCGATTGTTGCCAGCAACGATGTGCGTTTTTTAGAGCAAAATGATTTTGAAGCACATGAAGCGCGTGTTTGCATTCAACAAGGCGTGACGCTCAACGATCCACAACGTTCGCGTGCCTATACTGAACAACAATATTTGCGTAGTCCTGCAGAAATGCAGCGCTTATTTGCCGATCTGCCTGAAGCGTTAACTAATACCATAGAAATTGCTAAACGCTGCAACGTTACTTTAACGTTAGGACAAAATCGCTTACCGCATTTTGCTGTGCCTGACGCTTATACTACCGAAAGCTATTTAATTGAAGCCGCAAAACAAGGTCTAGAAAGACGCTTACAAATTATTTTTGATGCACAAGCGGATACGTTTGCTATTCAACGCCGTGCTTATGATACCCGCCTAGAACGCGAACTGACCGTGATCAATGAGATGGGTTTTGCCGGTTACTTTTTGATTGTGGCGGATTTCACTAAATGGTCAAAAGATCATGGTATTCCGGTTGGTCCTGGCCGCGGTTCCGGCCCTGGTTCTCTGGTGGCATTCGCATTGAATATCACCGATCTTGATCCGATTGCATTAGATTTATTATTTGAACGTTTTTTAAATCCTGAACGTGTTTCCATGCCTGATTTTGATATCGATTTTTGCATGGATGGCCGTGATCGGGTGATTGAATATGTGATGCAAAAACACGGGCATGACAGCGTCGCACAAATCATGACTTATGGCACGATGGCGGCCAAAGCAGTGGTACGTGATGTGGGCCGCATTTTAGCTTTCGCTTATGGTTTCGTTGATAAAATTGCAAAATTAATTCCATTTGAATTAGGCATCACGCTAGAAAAAGCGCTGGAACAAGAACCTTTATTACGCGAACGCTATGAGCAAGAAGAAGATGTACGCATGCTCATTGACTTAGCACTTAAATTAGAAGGCATAACCCGTAACGTGGGCACTCATGCCGGTGGCATTGTAATTGCACCAGGCAAACTGACTGATTTTGTGCCGCTCTATTGCGAAGCCAATGCCGCAACACATCCAGTCACGCAATTTGATAAAGATGATGTAGAAGCGGTTGGCTTAGTTAAATTTGACTTTTTAGGCTTAAAAACATTAACGATTATTGATCGCGCCTTGCGGATTATTCATCAATCTTACCCTGATACTAAAATTGATATTACGCTGATCCCATTACAAGATCCGATCACTTTCAAAATGTTGAAAGCCTGTAAAAGTACCGCTGTTTTTCAACTTGAATCACATGGTATGCGTGATTTGATTAAACGTTTGCAGCCAGATTGTTTCGAAGATTTAGTCGCATTGGTTGCGTTATTTCGACCAGGGCCCCTGCAATCCGGCATGGTCGATGATTTTATCAATCGCAAACATGGCCGCGCCAGAGTAATGTATCCGCATCCGAAACTGGAGCCGGTTTTGCGGCCCACCTATGGGGTGATTTTATATCAAGAACAAGTGATGCAAATCGCGCAAGTGCTGGCTGGTTATACGTTAGGCGCTGCAGACATTTTACGCCGCGCCATGGGTAAGAAAAAACCGGAAGAAATGGCGAAACAACGGGAAATTTTTTGCCAAGGCGCAGTTGAACGCGGGGTCAATCAAGAATTAGCCAGTTCGATTTTTGACTTAATGGAAAAATTTGCGGGTTATGGTTTTAATAAATCGCATTCCGCTTCTTATGCCTTGATTGCTTATCAAACTGCGTGGCTGAAAGCCCATTATCCTGCCGCATTTATGGCCGCAGTATTGTCATCAGATATGGATCGCACTGAAAAAGTAATTGTTTTTTTAGAAGAATGCCGCGCTTTAAAATTAGAAGTGACACCGCCCAATATTAATCAAAGTGAATATGTTTTCAAAATGCTAGATGATCAACATTTAGTTTATGGCTTAGGTGCGATTAAAGGCGTTGGTGAAGCAGCGATTGAAAATATTGTTGAAGCACGACAGCAAGGATTATTTACTGATTTATTTGATTTTTGTCGACGCGTTGATTTACGTAAAATCAATAAACGGGTTTTTGAAGCTTTAATTAAATCCGGTAGTTTTGATTGTTTGAAACAGCATCGTTCTACCTTATTGGCTTCTTTGCAATCGGCACTACAAGCTGCAGAACAACGATCAGCTAACGAACGTTCGGGTCAGCAAGATTTATTTAGTGCGCATTTAGATGTCGCTGAGCCACAATACGTGATCACACCCCCTTGGAGTGAAGCATTACGTTTGCAAGGTGAAAAAGAAACATTAGGATTTTATTTAACCGGTCATCCACTAGATCGCTATACACAAGAATTAGCGAATGTGATTACTTGCCGCATCAGCGTATTACATCCGAGCGAACATCAAACCGCGCGGGCGGCTGGCATTATTTCTAACATACGTACACGACAAACCAAACGCGGTGATAGAATTGCTATTTTTTCACTAGATGATGGTACTGGTTCAATTGAAGTCGTGTGTTTTTCTGAGAGTTATCAAAAATATCGATCATTGATTGTCGCTGATCAATTAGTGGTAATTGAAGGCGATGTGAATTTAGATGAATTTAGTAATAAAGCACGCATTGTAGCTCGCGAATTAAACACCATTGATCAAACACGCGAGCGCTTAGCTAAATATGTGCGTGTACAATTAAAAGATATTCATTTTGAAATGGCGAGTTTGCAAGCTTGTTTAGCACCGCATCATGGCTCTTGTGCAGTGGTATTACAATGGTTGCAAGAAGGCGTGCAAACACAGTTAACGTTAGGCAGGAAGTGGTTAGTGAATCCGAATGATGCGTTGTTAGCGTTGTTGGAGGAGCAGATGCCGGTGGAGAGAGTTGAAGTGGGGTATTGAAACCGATCACAGGCATCAAGCAACTTCGCTGTATTTCTACCGCGCTCAAAAAATTTATCAATTGATTCCGTTTTTACAGTAAAAATAATCTCTTTATTTTTTCTTAACTTGGGCATGTATCACCTCAAACTTACTTTGAATTAACCTGCGAACTAATCGCCGTCCACGATGGATTATCCCAATCGCCTCTAACTTGATAATAATGCGTCACTACTTTCGAAGTACCAATCACTTTATCAACAGCAAAGGCGGCAATCCCGACTAATGGTTGCATAGTTAGCAAGGTCGCGGCCACTGGAATACTAGACGTGACATATGGTGTTACACTCAACACAAAATTAACATCATGTTTTTTCAGCCCAATACGTCCATCTATATGCACACGCGCCACCGGCCCATCAAAATTCAAATTATCAGTAAACACATCACCGCGCTGTAAACTAAAATCACCGCGTATAAAGTCAAAACTATACCCTTTTTGGAAGATATCGCTAAAATCAAATGTCAATCGGCGGGGAATAGTTTGCAAACTAAAGATACTCAGCATTTTACCTACATCCATCTTCGCCCCACTCGCTTCACCAATATCAACAATGCGCCCGCGGCCTAATTTAAGCGATGCGCGCCCATTCAAACTAGCCAAATTCGGCGCATACGGTGCATCACTCCAATTCAAAGAAAAAGTTGCCTCGCCATCTTTCACTAAAAAGTTTGTTGCATCCAAATCCAGACTATTTAATAGCTCGGTCACTTGCGATGATTTCGCTTTCCCTTGCAAGCGTGTGACATTGGCTTGCGTCCAACTCCCTCCCGCTTGTAAAGATAATCGAGGCGAATTAATCGATAATATATCTATCGACATGCCATTATTATTGGGTGACGTTTTAAATGCGATTCGACCTAAAGGCATGTCATTATAACTAAACGTGTTTGCTACAAATGAGATGGCTGGCAATGATTTAGCACTGATTGGTGAGGTTTTTTTAGTCACCACAGCCGTACGTAAATTCATTTTTTCAAATTGTGCGGTTATTAATCCATTTGCAGATAAATCTTTTGGTACAATCATCTCTCCCACTATTTCTTGGCTATGAATATTCACTTCCCACTTGTCAGCATTGGGTACAATTTGTAATGCTGCCGCAGTCAATCGTTGTCCAACAAGATTAACTTCATCTGCTGAAATATCTATTTCTTTTAACGGTAACGGTAAAGATGACGTATTAGACTGATCCATATACATCTTAATGGTATCATCATCTAACTTAGCAAATTTACCAGTAATATACAGGCCATTACTTTTTGGCC
>DATAXC010000046.1:0-8696 GCA_036266895.1 Gammaproteobacteria bacterium | reverse complement strand
TTAGCTTGTCAATGTCGTTTAATAACTCTTCTGCATAAGCAGTAATTTTTAAAAACCATTGCGGAATTTTTTTGCGTTCCACTAAGGCGCCTGAACGCCAACCGCGGCCTTCAATCACTTGTTCGTTTGCGAGTACAGTCTGATCCACTGGATCCCAATTTACTTCCGCATTTTTTTTATAGACTAAGCCTTTTTGATAAAGACGTAAAAACAACCATTGTTCCCAATGGTAATAGTGCGGATCGCATGTCGCAAATTCACGGCTCCAATCATAAGCCAAACCCATGCGCATCATTTGTTGACGCATATAATCAATGTTTTGATAAGTCCATTTTCCAGGTGAAACTTGATGCTTGATCGCAGCATTTTCTGCGGGTAAACCAAAGGCATCCCAACTCATTGGTTGTAAAATATTTTTGCCAAGCATACGTTGATAGCGAGCAATCACATCGCCTATCGTATAGTTGCGTACATGACCGATATGTAAATTGCCGCTAGGATAAGGCATCATCGATAAGCAATAAAATTTTTCTTTATTCAAGTCTTCAACAGCTTGAAAGTAATTTTTTTCTTGCCAAAGTTGTTGAATGGCAGGTTCAATGATTTGTGGTTGATATTGTTCGTTCATATACTGTTACCTACACTTGCGGCGGACGAGGATTAAGCTGCTGTTCGGCGCGCTGTTTTTGTCGTTTGGCGATTTTATCCATGATATGAAGTGCAATAGGGATCCATAAAAAAAATAACAGGAGTGCTAAAACCGGATTCAAACTATACTGCATCCACGGCGTTAAACCAGACCTGGGTTGCACAATACTATTTAATACATAAGTGGTGCGCACCGGTGCAGCAGCGGTAATGGTACCAGCGGCATCAATGATAGCAGTAATCCCATCATTACTTAAGAAAATCACGGGTCGACTTAATTCTAGGGCACGCATTGCCGCCATTTGTACATGTTGTGCTTGTGCTGAAGAATCACCGAACCAGGCATCGTTATTAACCGTCAACACTAATCCGATGGTACTGTCGTTGCTATACATCAGCATTGGAAAAGCAATTTCATAGCAAATCGCTGGTAATATTTTAATTTCCTCTTCACCTGTATGAAGAATGAATGGTTTTTGACGCATTTTGCCAGGCACCATATTGGCCATTGGGATATCCATAAAGTTTAAAAAATAAGAAGAATAGTGTGAAAAAGGTATATATTCACCAAAGGGTACTAAACGTCTTTTTAAGTAAACAATTTTTTCTTTGCCTACTGTTGCAATCGCATTGTAGTAGCCGCCTTGCGCTGCTTCAATCGGAATACCAAAAATCAAGGTAGAGCCGCTTTTTAACGCTTCACGATTCATTTTTTCTATAAAAGAACTGGCTTGTGTGAGGGGTAGCGGGATGGCAGCTTCTGGCCAAATGATCAGTTGGCTTTTCCCCCAAAGTGGTTTCGTTAAGTTTTCATAAGTGTTTAAAGAAAGTTGTAGATATTCGGGTGACCATTTGACTGCTTGGGCAATATTGCCTTGCACTAAACTGACGGTAATCGGATTACCGGTTGGTTTTGTCCAATTAATGATGCTGACTGCGCCGCCCACGAGCCAAATCATGGCTAGTGCAAATAGATGTAGATAAACATTGAGATTAACTAAATTTTTCTGCGCGCGTGCATGACGAATCAGGTTAACAATAATCGTGCTGCTGAGTAACGTCACCAAAGAAACACCATAGACGCTCATTAAAGGTGCATAGCCTTTTAATGGCGTATGAATTTGACTATAACCGACTAGCAGCCAAGGAAAGCCGGTAAATAAAAAGCTACGCAGCCATTCGCTAAAAACCCACAGCGCTGGAAAGAACAATAAAATTTTAGTATTGGTTAAGGGTAGATAACGGTTGAAAAAATAACCAGTAAGGGCTGGGAAGATCGCTAAGATGGCAATCAAGCCGCCTGTAATCAAACCTGCAGGCAGGGGAGGGACGTTACCAAAAACATGGATGCTATGAAATACCCAGTAAATACCAGTACCGAAAAAACCAATGCCAAATAAAAAACCCAACCAACCCGCACGGGTGGCTGAAACGGGTAACCATAAACCAAGTAAACCTGCTGGTGCGATGATAGCTAACGGGAAAATGTCGTAAGGTGCAAAAGCTAAAGTGAGCATCGCACCCAATAAAAGGGCGGCAAGCGCTGGTAGTAATTGGCGAGTGCGTTGTTTATTCATGATGTTATTGTTTCTGGGATGGCAATAGTGCAGTTTACTGGAGGGAGATTATTGTAGCAACCCCTGAATTTTCTTGCATTGCTAGTTTGTTTTTGATAGGTTGCGGAAAAATAATGCGAATAATTGCGAGCAATGGTGGGCACGCTACGCTTTGCCCACCCTACCAGAGAAATGAACGTAGGGTGAGCAAAGCGTAGCGTGCCCACCATTGCTCTTCCAAATCACGAACAAAAATACCTTGATAATAAATAAATGGAGATGTAACAAATGAAAATTCGTTCAACCCCTTTAATAATTGCGTTATGCCTAATGCTAGGGGTATTCACACCTACTTTTGCAGCAGCAGCGACTGACAGTGAGAAAATTGAACAACTTTCTGCGCAAACTAAATTATTATTAGAACAAGTTGAACGTTTGCAAAAAGAAGTTACTACTTTAAAGAGTCAACAAATTAGCCAAACGCAGTCAACCAAGGCTGCAACAGCGCAACCAACCGCTAGCAAATCAACCCATCAGCATGGTGTTTTACAAAGCAAGAGTGCTGAGATTAAGAAGAAACAGCAGGCGCAGGCTACTTATGCTGCAACGGGTGCCGTTGATCCAGATGATACGGGACATGATGTACAAGCTTCGTTAAGCAGAGAAGAATTAATCAAGCTGATTGCTGAACAAAAAGAATATTTACCATTTGATATTGATGTGCCTGGACAATCTTTTGTATCTACTGGCCCGTATGTTGGTGTGCCGATTCAATTTGCTGGCTCCGAATTGGTAGTGAATAGTCCGAGTGTGAATACGGATATGCAGTTATTAGATATCCGTAAAACCATTCATAAACAATTAATGGCAATGGGTGGTGAAATATTTGCTGAGCCTTATCATTCACATTTATTGTTAAGCGGTATCGTGGAAGCGCAAGCGAGTTATGAAAACGTGGGCGGTTCGCCAAGCACAACCAATATTGATGTGACGAACATGAGTTTGGATGCATTTTTCATTGGTCCTAGCCCATGGACATTAGGTTTTGTTGAATTAAGTTTTAATAATGGGCCTTCTGCTAATAATGCTTATGTTGTTTCTAATTCCAGTGTGTATGTGAATAAAGCATTTATTACGATTGGTGATTTTTACCGATCACCATTTTATGGCACGGTAGGTCAATATTATGTACCGTTTGGCCAATATTCTTCGATGATGGTCAGTGATACATTGCCGAAATTAATGGCGCGTACGAAAGCGCGAGCCATTTTGGTTGGGTTTGAACAACAAGTAGAAACAGGGTTTTATGGTTCAGTGTATATTTTTAGAGGTGATAGCCATGCGGCTTCTGTCGATAAAGTGAATAATGGCGGTGCAAATTTAGTTTTCAAATTTAATCAAACCGCTTTACATTTGCATGGTGAAATCGGCGCAGGCGTGATTGCTAATTTAGCAGATTCAGCCGGTATGCAATCGGGCAATGGTTTTTCTGCTTATGAGCAAATTGTGCATCGCGTGCCAGCCTATAACTTACGTACGATTTTAGGATTGGGTACAAAATGGAGTTTCATTGGTGAATTAGTGACAGCGTCAACGCGTTTTAATCCAAATGACATGAGTTTCAATGGCCGTGGTGCTAGACCTTGGGCGTTTGATACGCAATTGGGTTATTCCTTTAGAATTTTAGATAATAAGCCAAGTAACGTCGGTATCGGTTATGCAAAAACGCATGAAGCATTGTCATTGGGATTACCAACCACGCGTTATTCTTTAGTGTTTAATACTTCGTTGTGGCGCAATACGCTGCAAAGTTTAGAATTCACCCATGATAAAAATTATGCCGCAAGTAATATAGCGAATGGTCCGGTTGGTGCTGAGGCGACACCAGGCGCGTGTACAGCTACGACTTGTACTTCTACCGGTAAGTCAGATAATGGGGTTATTGCGCAATTTGATTATTACTTTTAAGTAATTGTTCAGTGAAGTTTTAGTTTTGAGTGGTTTGATTCTAATATGGGCGGCAGGGGTGCGATGGGTCTGTTTTTAGACGGAACTGCTCGTGCGATCGTGCATCGCATCCCTGCGATGCACGGTCTAAAAACAGACCCACCGCAAACCCTGCCGCTACCTCAAAATCACGAGCATAACTTCTAACTCTTTCTTTGAACAATTACCGTTGTTGTTGAATAAATAAATGCTAGAGCTTTTTGCCTCTCCCCTTGTAGGGGCGTTGTTGAATAAATCAATACGCTAGAGCTTTTTGCCTCTCCCCTTGTGGGAGAGGCCGACGCCGAAGGCGGCGGGTGAGGGGTGTTTTTATGAAAAGCATATTTTAGCAGTATGTAAATTGTGTGTTTTTTAAAAAGTAGCACAGATTTTAATATTTTTAACATTATGTTATTGCAAAACACCCCTCACCCGCTGCTGCGCAGCGGCCTCTCCCACAAGGGGAGAGGCAATACGCTTCACTTTTCCATTTATTCAACAACGCCCCGTTTACGGGGGAGGGTGCCCGACAGGGCGGGAGAGGGTGTTTTATCCTTATACTCACACAAATCTTGAATAATACAACTCGGACAATGCGGTTTACGCGCCACACACACATAACGTCCATGCAATACTAACCAATGGTGTGCATCATGGAGAAATTCATGCGGGATGTTTTTCATTAATTGTTTTTCTACTGCTAGCGGTGTACTGCCTTTGGCCAAGCCGGTGCGGTTAGCAACACGAAAAATGTGTGTATCGACTGCAATAGTAGGTTCGCCAAAGCAAGTATTTAAAATGACATTGGCTGTTTTGCGGCCAACGCCGGGTAAAGATTCTAAATCAGCGCGTTGTTTAGGCACTGTAGCATGAAATCGTGTGATTAATAATTGACACGCGACCATGATATGTTTTGCTTTGGTTGTATATAAACCAATAGTTTTAATGTAATCACGTAATTTTTTTTCACCTAAGGCAAGGATTTTTTTTGGTGTATTAGCGACAGCAAATAATTTTTCTGTCGCTTTATTAACCGATTTGTCGGTTGCTTGTGCAGAAAGAATAACGGCGATTAATAATTCAAAATGATTGTGATAAACCAATTCGGTAGTAGGATGTGGATGCGCTTTACGAAAGCGTAGAAATATTTCACGTATTGTTTTAGCATGCATGGCAGTGTGAGGTTCCTTGTATTTTCCGGGTGCCCGGCATATGTGCGTAATCATCAAGCTTAACAGTTAGAAAGGAATTCTATCCTATGATAGAACCATTGACACAACAATCTTCACGCCCAACACCGTTAATTGCCGGTGTGGATGAAGCGGGACGTGGTCCATTGGCTGGTCCAGTGATTGCTGCTGCGGTGATTCTTGATCCGCGCCGCCCAATTAAAGGGTTAGCTGATTCGAAAGTATTGACTGCGTTACAACGAGAAAAGTTATTTATTAAAATTCAGGAGCGGGCATTAGCCTGGTCGGCAGCACGTGCCACGGTTTTAGAAATTGATACCATCAATATCTTGCAAGCAACGATGTTGGCGATGCAGCGTGCGATGGCAAGATTGCCGATATTACCGCAGACCGCTTTAATTGATGGTAACCGTTGTCCATTGTTAACTTGTGAAGCAAAAGCAATCATTGGCGGTGATGCGATAGAGCCGGCCATTAGTGCTGCATCGATTGTTGCAAAAGTGTTGCGAGATAGGATCATGCGTTTTATGGATAAAAAATATCCAGATTATGGGTTTGCGCAGCATAAAGGCTATGGGACTGAGCAACATCGGGCAGCGTTACAGAAACACGGGCCGTGCCGGATCCATCGCCGGTCGTTTGCACCGGTGGGGAATGCCCTCTCCCGCCCTGTCGGGCACCCTCCTCCACAAGTGGGGGAGGGGAAATAAGATAGGTCAAGTTTTTTCCCTACACTAAAAACAATGAAGGCGGTGGTCAAGTTTCTCCCCATAAGATATCAGCAAACCGACTCCCCTTCTCCCGCTTGCGGGAAGGCGCCGCCCCGCACTTGTTGCGGGGGTTAGGGGAGAGGGTTTTCCCCGTTTGCGGGGGAGGGGGAGATGGTTAAGCCGTAGTCATATGCAAAGCTAATGTTGGTCGGCGAGAAATATCCGCGCCACCATAGACCATGTTAATTTCATCTTGTTGATTGATCTGTACTGAAGAATGGGTTTTCCAAGCTTGGCCTAAAGATTTTAACTGTGTAGAATTTTTATTCAAACCAGAGGAAGCAATACTTAAACCGCAAACGCTCATTAATACCATGCCTGCGATAACTAGCGATTTTTTCATTATTATTCCTCCAGATACCTAGCTTTATGAGTAAAATTAATGCTATTATACTGAAAATGAGTGAAAATACCAATAGAAATTTGTAGCCATAGATCGCTTATCAGACCAGCTTAAAAATATCTAGAGAAATTAGCGGAGCTTATAATGAGTTATACTCGACCATCTCTTCGTACACGAAATGAAATTAGTGCTGCAATACTTGCAGCATTAGAACAAGAAATTACGTTACTGGAAGAAGCGCATCAGCTTTCAGGAAGTAAGTCGAATAAAAATAACAAAGTAGCGATTGATATAGCCAATGATGATTCGGAATCAAGAGCAGCGGTAAAAAATAAGTATAATCGTTACATGGCATTACTAGAAAAGCTGGTGGATTATTATAAGCATAAAAAAACAACCCTAGCTCAAAAGCAAGCCATACTGATGATATTAAAGAGAGAATTTGCTTTGCAAGAAGAAGCGCAATGGCGTGATGATGACGAACGAGACGATACGGTAAAAATTGATCATGCAATGGGACAATTGCGGATTGAGCAAGATATTGGAGCATTTGACTATTTAGGTAATACAGCAACAGATGTGCATTTTTGCAAAAAATATGATGTTACCGGTGGCCGTGATCAATTCCCGCAGTGGATAGAAATCATGGAAAACAGAATCCCCAACTTTTTGCAGCAGGGAAATTATGAATTTTCTGCCATCTTAAAGCGTGAATATGCATCTTTTACTCCTGATCAAAGCGCAGCATTAATACAAGCGTTATTTCCAGGAAAAGTTACTAATGTGCAGGAAGAAGTTACTGATGTGCAGCAAGAAATTGATGCTGTCGTAAAAAAAGCAAGAGCATTTATTGCTGAACGGCAAAGAGACAGTGTTGAGCAAATAAACAACCTGATTAATGATTTAGAAGTAGCAAAAAATTCAGATGCAAAAAAACTATTATTAAGTAAGTTAAAGGCAGAAACAGCGCGACACGTTCACCAAGTGAAACAAGAGCAGCTAAATAGACAATTTCGTAATGAAATTACGATTTGGACCCCTAAAAATATTGGACAGGTTTTCAGAGAGTATATCAAAAATATTATCAGAGAATCTGCTTATGATTTTGATGAATGCGCTGATGTACTAAGAGAGCAACAGAGAGTACAGGAAAATGCTGCTATTCAAGCACGCATCGTAACAGTGATTAACCATATTAGAACAAAATGTTTACCAGAGTTTTTATCGGGGATACTGAATGATACCGTTCGCAGCAGAGCGGGCGTGCGGCTTTTTAATAAGGATGAACTAGTTCAAGCGGTGCAACAATTTACTGGAAATAAATCAAAAGAGATGCCGAAAAGGATTGACCAACAATTATGGGAATATTTATTAGGCAGAGCACAGGCTGCTCGGGCGATTGAAGAATTCCTCCCGTTGAATCCATCAGCGTCAAGTCCTGCATTAAATTTAACGGCAGCAAACGAAAGCGCAGGTGGGGGTGAAAAAACCAGGGAAAAACTTAATGCATCTTATGCAATCTATGCTGCACCCCATGCTGATAATCGCCAGGCAAACCCTTTTACTTTTAAGTTGTTTATTATTCCTAATAAAAAATCGTGGATAGATTGGTTTGATGAACCAATTGTTAAAATTGGCCTAGTAGCAGCTACGATGGTTGTGACGGCAGCAGTCGTGGCGGCAACAGGCGGGGCTGGATTGATTTTACCTGCATTGTTTATAGGGTTGCCGCTGATAATAGAAACTACCGCGGCAGTGGCAGTGGCTGGATGGCTTGCTTTTTTGGTAGTGGCTGCAGCGACTCATATACGTTCCATATTAAAAGAGGATGGGCCAGTAGTAGCACCAAAACAGCAAGAAGCTGTTTCGCAGCAACAAACGACGCAACAAACGCAGCGACAATCTCGAACAACAGGAAGACTGCTTTTAGGTGAGTTTTACGTTAATAAGCCAGCAGCGGAAATTAAAAGAATGACAGCAAAAGCCGGAGCTGGAAGATCAGTTGATGGTGATTTGCAACCGCAGCAGCAACAGCAACAAGAGCAGCAACTACAAGTTAATATGCCGCCTGCCGCTGCACCTAATGAAAATATGAAGAAAGCTGATGACGAAGAGTTGGCTAGATTGGCCAGCGCATCGAGAAGATTGCCTGTGAAAGTGTATCTGTAATTATCATAACGCCCCTCGCCCTCGACTCCTCCCC
>DATAXC010000045.1:0-2382 GCA_036266895.1 Gammaproteobacteria bacterium | reverse complement strand
GATTCGTAGTATCGTATGTGAGTCCTAAATGCGTTTTAATAAAGTGTTTAGAGAAGGGTTAGACAATCGAAAAAGATCTCATAAAAATATGTGTCAAGTTATTTTTTAAATAATTTATTGATGTAGGGTACGAGTAGTTACAGAAGAGGCAAATAAATTATTAGCTGAATTACCGCAACATTTACAATATATGGCTAAATTTACTTTAGCCACAGGATTACGCGCAAGTAACGTGTCATATCTCGAATGGAAAGATGTTGATATGGCAGCTAAGCATATCGTTATTCATCCCGATCAAAGCAAAAATAAAAAAGCATTAGGTGTGCCATTAAATCAAGATGCCATGGATGTTTTAGAAAACCAACTAGGCAAGCACCACCGATACGTTTTCACGTACAATAATAAACCCATTACGCAATGCAGCACGCGCGCATGGCGTAACGCACTAGCACGAGCCGGTATTACAAATTTTAGATGGCACGACTTGAGACATACCTGGGCAAGCTGGCATATCCAAAATGGAACAACGTTACAAGAATTATTTGAACTGGGCGGGTGGTCGAGCTTTGACATGGTGCTACGCTACGCACATCTCAGTAGTAACCATCTGAAATCAGCGGCAGATAGAATTAGTGGTGCAGAAATGGTTCAGTCCTCTTCTGAAGAGGGTTCGTAAAATCGTTTAACTACTTGTTTTTAGTTGATGCAGACGCGCAGAATCGAACTGCGGACCTACTGATTACGAATATTTTGATCATAGGTTTGATAGAGTTCTAGCAAGTTTTTGGAGGTTCTTAATTATTTGATTTATAAAGTGTTTCAAACTTTAAGAACTTTTGTATGGTACCATAGGATACTCGATTTCTCTATACTTTTCCTGGCAGGATTACACCAGAATTACACAGGAACTATTGCACGACCAATTGCAAAATGTAACGAAAAGTGTTACATTTTGCAATTGGTCGTGCTACTATAAACATATGAATATTTCTCATTTCTTAACTACAACAATCGCAAAAGGTAATTGTTGCTTTGCTTTTACCCAGGCTGAAAAAGAATTGGGGGCTTCCCCTCTTGCCCTCAGGGCAGCTTTACGTCGCTTAAAACAAAAGGGCGAATTAGCCCAACCCGTACATGGTTTTTATGTAATTGTCCCCCCCGAATACCGGATTTTAGGCTGCCGTCCAGCAGAGCACTTTATCCATCAGCTAATGCAATATCTACACGCTCCGTATTACGTCGGTTTATTAAGCGCAGCTCAACACTATGGTGCAGCTCATCACAGACCACAACAGTACCAAGTAGTGACTAATCACCCAAGACGATACATTCTTTGTGGTCGAATTAAAATTGTTTTTATCACTAAACAAAAAATAGAGAAAACTCCTACCCAGCCTGCTAACACCCCACAAGGAATTATCATTATTTCTACTCCTGAAGCCACCACCATGGATATGGTAATGTACCCTCATCGTTGTGCAGGCTTAGATAATGTACTGACAGTATTGACCGATTTAGTAAAAAAACTTGATCCCAATAAATTATTGCAATTGACTACTGATACTGACCAAATTGCCTGGATACAGCGACTAGGCTATTTATTGGATTTGATTAATGCGAAAGACTTAAGTAACATGCTGCATAATTCTATTAAAAATCATCATGCAAATTTTCGTACTTTAACAGCTACTACGAAAAAATCCCCTGCTCTTAAAAAACTCATTGCTAAATTAGAGAAAGAGCGCACCGTGGTTCCGCGGGTGACAAAGAATAAAAAATGGAAACTCATTATTAACAGAAAATTGGAAGCAGAAGAATGATCCTTAATACTTATCTAGATGAATGGCGTCAAGTAGTGCCGTGGTTAGATGCTAAAATGATAGAGCAAGATTTAATAATTAGCCGATTATTAGTGGAATTGTTTAACCATCCTAAAATTGCAAATTCACTGGCATTTCGCGGTGGTACCGCTATTTATAAATTATTTATTTCTGATCCTATTCGTTATTCTGAAGATATTGACCTCGTACAAATGAGAGCAGAACCTATAGGTGAAACTATCACAACCATAAGAAATATTATTGACCCACTGCTAGGTGAGCCAGAAAGAAAGCGCAGCAAAAAAACTTTTACCTTAACATACGATATTTCTATAGAGGGATCACCGAATGTTCAGAAATTAAAAATTGAGATTAATACCCGTGAGCATTTTTCTGTTTTTGGATGGCAAGAAAAAACTTTTCCGTGCAATCTAAATGGTTTACAGGCACAACAAAATTACTAAGTTATCAATTTGAAGAATTATTAGGAACAAAAATACGTGCTTTTTATCAAAGAGACAAAGGCCGCGATTTATTTGATCTATGGTTTGCCCTGCAGCAA
>DATAXC010000036.1:0-5886 GCA_036266895.1 Gammaproteobacteria bacterium | reverse complement strand
TATGGCAGTTCATCGGGTTTCTCAAAAATCATTGCCATTGATATTAATTGGTGCAGGCTTGCCTCAGCTGGTAGGAAAAGCTGGAAATTCTAAATCTTATGCAGAACGTTTGTTTTCTTATCCTGAAGTAGGGGCCCTTGCAAAAGAAGATGCAAAGATTGCGCTGCAAGCGCCTGTCGAAGAACTGGGGGTTAGTTTTTCTTCCGCGGCTTTGGATGAAATTTATAACACTACTAAAGGCTACCCATACTTCTTACAGGAATGGGGATATCATGCATGGAATATAGCCGCGAGTGATTCCTCCGTCATTACCATTGACAATGCAAAAGACGCTAACGTACTTTCTATCGCCAATTTGGATAAAAACTTTTTTAAAGTTCGTTTTGATCGTCTAACTCCCAGTGAACGAAAATATGTACGCGCATTAGCAGAATTAGGTAGAAAACCACAACGGTCCGGTGATATAGCAAATAAGCTAGGCAAGGCAGTAGAGCAAGTTGCGCCTTTACGTGCACAATTAATTAGTAAAGGGATGATTTATAGTCCCGCACATGGAGATATCGCATTCACTGTACCACTGTTTGAAGAATTTCTTATACGTGAAATTCCTATTTTTTCTGCAAAAGATAATTACACATAAGCCACCAACGCGTCAAAAGTTAAAAATTTTAGGCATTCACATGCGCTTAAATATACAGTACAATGGGAAATCATGGAGGATATCTAAAGATGCGACATCATCTGATCAACTTTTTTTCAAAACTTCTTATTTTGTTCTTCATTACTGGTAGTAGTCTTGCAATTGCTGACAACACTAACACTATCTCCGTTCCTATATTAGTTTATCACGTTTTAAATCCTACCATTCCCAGCAGTATGACCATCACGCCCGAAAGATTTGAATCACAAATAAAATGGTTAAAAGATAATGGTTACACTGTGATACCCCTTAAACAACTGGTTAGTTATTTACAAGGGAAAAATGTTACCCTTCCTGCAAAACCTATTGTAATAACAGCCGATGATGGCTGGAAATCCGATTATACTTATATGTATCCCATCACACGCAAATATAATATTCCGATTACTTTATTCATCTATCCAGGAACCATTTCCCAAGGGAAAAATGCGTTGACTTGGGATCAATTGAAAGAATTGATGAAAACCGGCTTGTTTGATATTCAGGCTCATACCTTTACGCATCCCAATTTTAAACAAGCAAAAAAACACATGTCGCCTGATGCCTATGAAAAATTTGTTCATAGAGAACTATTTGATTCGAAAAAAGTTTTAGAGGACAAACTAGGAATAAAGATTGATTATTTAGCGTGGCCTTTTGGTATTTACGATAGCTACTTAGAACAACAGGCCGCCAAAGCGGGATACACTATGTCTTTTAGTATTGATTTTCGCAACGCCTCTCGAATATATCGTCCCATGGCTCAGCCGCGCTATATGATAGTGGATTCACAGAATATAGCAATGTTTGCGGCCATCGTAGAAGGAAAAGCGCAAGGATCTATCGATAAACGAGCTTTAGCAGGTAACCAATAGTGGTTACGAAGCAATTTGCTTAAGTCGAGATATTTATGCTAGCCATTAGTTGGAATAGTGATTTATTCTTGGAGTGAATAATTGATTTTGTGCCAGAGCGAAGGTTTCATTGTAATTGGTAGGATTTTATGGATAACTCTGAAGAAGAAAAGTATTCGCTTCCAGTAGGTAAAGCAGATTTAGAACGCATGACCATGCTAGGGAACCTTTATATGCCCTATTGTACTGAGTTTTTACTTGAAAATGGGCTTCGGTCTGGAATAAAGGTGGCTGACATTGGTTGCGGACCGGGAAATACTTCACTATGGTTAACGGATCAGGTAGGAGAAGCAGGCAAAGTCATAGCTATTGATAACAGCGCTGAACAATTATCTATTCTAAATAATAGAATTTTGGAAAAAAAGATTCACAATATTTCTACTCTGCATGCTGATATTTACCAAATTGATCAAATGAAAGAAAAATTTGATTTAATATTTTGTCGGTTTCTTTTTATTCATTTAACAAATCCATTATTAGCGATTAAAAAATTGTGTATGCTTTTAAAACCAGGAGGAAGTTTGGTCATAGCTGAACTTGATAATTCTACATGGAGTTCATATCCCGAGAATAAGGCATTAAAAAAAGATACTGAACTACTTTGTAATGTAGGTGTACAAAAAGGAGTAGATTTTTGTATTGGGCCAAAGTTATATAGGTATTTACGTGAAGTAAATTTTAATTTACTTAATGTTAAAATAGCACAGCCTATTTTAGAGGGTAATAATCGTAATTATTTGATGCTGAAATCGAAGGCATGGGCCAATGTTTATTTAGAATATAATCTTGTTTCTTCTGTAGATATACAATATCTGCAGAAGGGATTATGTGAAATGATAAATAATCCGGATTATTTGTTAATCGGTGCTAAAATGTTTTTAGTGTGCGCTAAGAATACCTAGTTTAGGTAGCCGGCTCTGTATCCCTAATATACTAATTCCAATATTACAGCAATAAATGATAAACTGGTATCGACTTGAATGCGGTGGCCTGTAAACGCCCGGATGATAGTGGAAAAGCGCGCTTTCATGATTGACCCCTCCCATTTTCTAAAATCCATTTTCAGATATTCACATTTATTCCTTAAAATTAATCCTCTGTTTTGCAAGGAAAACAATTTTTTCATTTTTTCGAAAAAAATTGGTTTAACCCATATACTAAACTAGCAAATGGCATATCAAGACCGCTATAGACTTCAAGCGCTAGTGGATTAGCATTATCCTTTAACATTTCAACAACGACATTTGAATAACCAACTGTTTTAACACCAGCTTGCGCCATTCGCGTTACACCGAGTTCTCCTTGTTTGGTTGTAAATGCCCCTGATGCATCAATAACCGCATAAACATCATAACCCTTTCCTACGGCGGTGATTGCAGGGAAAGCAAGGCATACATCAGTCGTTATTCCGGTCATGATCAGTTTTTTCCGACCTATTTTTTCAATTGCATTAGCAACTCGTTGATCATCCCATGCATTGACAGTCGTGCGTTCAATGATAGGAAGCTCTTTTAATAATTCGCGTAATTCAGGAATCATTGGTCCCCATACATTTTCTGTCGTTGTCGTAACAATAATGGGAATACCAAAGACTTTAATTGCTTTTACTAATCCAACAATATTGTGCTTCAACTCATTAGTGGGTATATCTCTTACCCCAGTGTATAAGCCTATTTGATGATCAACTATTACTAAAGCAGAATTTTCTGAGGTGATTGTTTCATAATATTCCTTTCTGATCATTGCTGACTCCTTATCATGACGTATGGAAAATGATGATCGACATATTCTAGTTAATTCAATTCATTTTAGCCTAAAATAAAAGGAGTGGAAAGAACCAAATAGTGAGATAAAATGCCATAACAATCAATCTAATCCCGCTTCTTTCCGTGTGATTTCGGTGACGATGCTCCAATCTTTTTCCGACATGCCTTGTGCGAGCGCGATCATCATTTTATCTTTTACAATATTAGCAAGTGTAGGAGCAACGTGTACATCAGTAAATGCTTTTTGAAATAGACATAAATCTTTAAAGCCAGCTTTTAAATCGAAATTAACATCATCAAAATCACGTTGCTTGATTTTGTCTACGTACCGTTTAATGCCTAGATGGGCATAAATGGTATGAAATAATTTGTTAATGATGTCGAGATTCACATTGCTTTTTTCTGCGAAGGTATAAATTTCACCCATTGCTTCAATTGAAGCAGCTAGTAAATAATTCACACTAATTTTAACGACATTTGCTTGATACGGTTCGTTGCCTATAGGGACAATATTAGCTGAATAAGTATTTAATACTGGTGTACAACGTTCAATTGCTGCCGTATCACCTGCGGCAAAAGTAGTTAAGCCACCAGCTGCAGCAACTTTAGGTACACCAAGAACGGGTGCAGCAATATAAATGCTGCCATGTTTATGATGTAAGCGCGCCAGTAATTTTGCGGTTTCAGGTAAAATGGTAGCGGTATTGACGTGAATCGCACCGCGTTTTAAGCTTGATAAAAATCCATCATCACCATTCACTATTTGCAAGATGGATGCATCATCTAGCAGCGCAGTAATAACAATATCAGCCTGTACAGCAGCTTCTTTAACAGAAGAAGCTGCTTTTGCGCCTGCTTGTATGAGCGGCTGCATTTTTTCTTTAGTGCGATTAAATACAGTTAAATTGAAATTGCCTTGCACAATTCTTTGTGCCATAGCCGTGCCCATCTTGCCTAAACCAATCAATGTAATTTGCATAGAATGTCCCTTAAATATCAAATTAGTGGCTTTTTATTATTTTTATCCTTGGATTCTTGGTCATTATCTTGCTCTTTTTCACGGCCGGTAGTCCAAGATGGCGGATCGCTGGCTGGAAATGATTCTTTGCCAGCTTCATCCACAATAGTGGAGTCCTTCTCCTTTTCTTTGTTATTTTTATTGCCCATATATCAGGATGCCTATATCCGGTAGATAATAAAAAAACGGAGTCAAATGCCATCATATAACAAGTTTAGATGAATAGCGATATGGCACTTGACCCCAGATGCTTACTGAAATAAAGAAAGTAAGTGGTGGTACTTCTGTTTTTAATACGTACTTTACCGGACCAAATAGCGATAGTAATCCTTCTAGTTACAAAATTATTAATTACATTAGCGACATTGATGTTAAGCAACAAATTTCACATTGCAATGTTACTTTTAAAGATTTTATACACGTTGAGCACAAATTACATTTTCATTGATTATATGAGGGAGCAATAATAGCATAAATCATCGCATATAAGCAAGTTGTATAACTTTGAATTTTTAACGGTTTTAATTGCCATTATATGCCTTTCTTTCCTCGCGGAAATGAACTTGATCTTCAGATGATATAAACGGTCTTTTTATTACTGTATCAATGCGATGCAACAAGAAATGAAAATTAACATAGGAGTCAATTGATGGCACTTAACGAAGAAGCAATGTCTTTTCTGGAGGAGCACATTCCTGAACTTGCGGATGTAGCGTTTAAGCAAGCTTATTGGGCTGCTCTTGCATCTGGCAGCAGTGTTCTTGTCAGCGAAAATGGGGACTTAGTAGAAGTATTTCCTGACGGAAAGCATAAATTCATAAAACATTTGTTGCCAGCAACACCAGTTACTCGTGGCCAGAGGTTAGAAAGAAATTCATGAGTAAAGAAACTCTTCGACTACGCATCTTTGCGGGCCCGAATGGTTCAGGTAAAAGTACATTTAAATCCATCATCCGTCCTGAGCTGCTTGGGATATTTATCAATCCTGATGAGATCGAGAAGCAAATTCAAGATTATGATTTTCTAGACCTTGAGGTATTACCAAGTAAAATCGACAGAAAAAGAAATTCTGGACTTTTTTATCAATTCTCCTCTTCTAAAAACTGCGGATTTGTTAGATGATGCGCACTGTCTACGTTTTAATGACGGCAAGTTGAGTTTTTTCAATCTAATCGTATATCTTCATGACAATCCACAATGTTAGCTCCAAATTTATTCCCGCTCGGTAAGCGAAACGTATGGCTAGTTTTATTAAAAAAAGGTAAATTTATTCCAGAAAATCTTTTGTCTCCCAAGTAGATAACACAAGATGAAGGCCATAGTTGGGCAAGGCTTTTTATTCCTGGAGCATATGTATTTTCATTAATATCGGTGACTTTCAGGATAGTTGTCGCGTGAAGTAAATTAAATTTAATCTACGCAACAGACAATAATAGCAATAAAAAAATAATGCAACTCATTTTTTCATGCAGCTTTTTTATTAGTACATTTAGTATTTAAATACACCTC
>DATAXC010000015.1:0-8461 GCA_036266895.1 Gammaproteobacteria bacterium | reverse complement strand
AACTCCAATGCATAATAATATGGCTAATGTAAAAATAATTAATAGCGCTGGTAAATTAAGTAAACCCCCTTCAAAAGGATTATGTGTGAGCGCGAATGGCAGCGGTAAATGGATGGCCGCAAAAAAATTATCTACATAGCCCGACCAACCAATGGCAACAGTTGCGACACTCATGGCGTATTCTAATAGCAAATCCCAACCGATGATCCAAGCGACTAATTCGCCAAAACTTGCGTAGGCGTAACTGTAAGCACTGCCAGCACCACCAATACTGGTTGCTAATTCCGCATAGGCCAATGCGGCGAAGAGAGAAGCAAATCCAGCAATTAGATAAGAGAAAATAATAGCGGGGCCCGCACTGGTGGCCGCAGCAACACCGGTTAAGACAAAGACACCGGCGCCAATGATGGCACCTATGCCCATTAGTGTTAAGTCGAATGCATTCAGCGAACGTTGCAAAGAGGAGGTGGTGGGTTCAGACGAACCGCTCCCTCCCCCCTTGCGGGGGAGGGTTGGGGTGGGGGGTTTCTTCCTAAAAAGAGAACTAATCCGTGACATACCGACACTGTACCATACTCGATTTCATTCGTGTATGGGGTTTAGCTGCAATTGTAAAATCGCCGCTAACATCAGCTAGATGTTCAGTGTTTTTAGTAGGAATACGGGCACTTTGCAAAATCAACGGTAAACCGGCAATTTTTTCTCGGCCCTTATAAGTGAAGTGGACTAGAAATGGGGAAGAAGCAGAACCCGAGCAAGCAACACCATTTTTTTCAGTAAAGTCATAATCCACAATTAAAGTGTCTTTTGTGGATAATTCCGTTTGAAACGGCACAGTGCGGTAAGTTTTAGCAGCAAAGATAGGGGTCAAAGCGAATAAGCCGACTAGCAAAATGAGGCTGGTAGTCATCAGTTGGCTGGTACGCATGCATTACCCCCTGAATAATTTGATATTTTTTGAGCGAATTTGTTTATTTAGTGTATTATTAGAATAACATGAATAAAATAAAATTTCTATATATCCATCATTAATGTAGAAATATATCAATTATCGATATATAATGTAAAGATGATAAAAAACTTTAAAACTAAAAAAGCACAAGATATTTTTGATGGGGTTATGTCTCGATCAGCGAGAGAAATTCCAATTAATTTACACGTTAAAGCGCGTAGATTATTTGATCAAATTAATGCAGCGACACAAATTGACACATTACGTGTACCACCAGGCAATAATTTAGAAAAATTAAAAGGTAATTTAAAAGATTATTGGAGTGTTAGAGTAAATAAACAATGGCGCGTCATTTTTATGTGGAAAAATGGCGAAGTATATAACGTTGATATTATAGATTATCATTAGGAGATGACTATGTTACCAAAAAAACGATCCCCTACCCATCCGGGACAGATGCTTTTAAAAGAATTTTTAAATCCAATGGAGATTACTCAAAAAGAGTTTTCTGAACATCTTGGTTGGACTTATGCGCGTTTAAATGAAATTATCAATGGTCGTCGCGGTGTAAGTGCCGAATCTGCTTTGGCATTTGCAGATGCTTTTAAAATGGAACCAGAATTTTGGTTAAATTTGCAACGCGATTGGGACTTGTGGGCGGCAATGAGAAAACATAAAAATATTAAACCATTAGATGAGGCAGCTTAATTATATACCCATTACACTTGAAAATGCGATTTTTGCATTTTCAAGTGTTCATTACGCAATGGGGCATAAATTCATGAAAATACCCTTTGTACTTCAAAAAACTAAGTACAAAGGGTATTTTATTTACATCTCTTCATATTGCGGCCCGCTACCCCCTTCAGAAGGTGTCCAAACAATATTTTGCATCGGGTCTTTGATATCACAGGCTTTACATTGAATACAATTACCACCATTGATATGTAAACGCGGTCCATTTTCATATTGTACAATTTCATAAACACCGGCAGGACAATAGCGCTGTTCAGGTGAATCATACACTTGATAATTCACGGTAATGGGAATGCCATGGCGATCTTTTAATTTTAAATGGTACGGTTGATTTTCAGTATATTGAATATGACATAAATACACTGAACTTAACCGATCAAACGTAACTTGATTATCATGTTTTGGATAATTGATTTTTTTACATTGTGCTGCTGGTTTTAATGACAAATGATCAGGTATTTTATGCCGCAAGGTCCAAGGCGCACGACCGCGAAAAAGATAAGTATCGATAGCAGCATAACATAATCCTGGCCATAATCCCCAGCGTAATGCCGGACGAATGTTACGCGCTTGATACAGTTCTTGCCATAGCCAACTGTTTTTGACTTGTTTGCTATAATCCTCTGCTTGATTTGGTGCGGGTAAACGAGCATCTTTAATATGTAAAGACGGCTCTTTATTTGTGCTGGATTTGGCAGGTAGGATCGCAAAAATACTGTCTGCAGCAAGCATCGCTGATTTCATCGCCGTATGAATACCTTTAATTTTCGGTACATTCAAAAATCCAGCCGCATCACCGATAATCACGCCACCAGGAAAAGTTAATTTGGGTAGCGATTGAATGCCACCCTCAATTAAAGTGCGCGCACCATAAGCAATGCGACGCCCTTGTTTCAGTAGCGGATAAATTATCGGATGCGTTTTAAATCGTTGGAATTCTTCATAAGGATTAAGATAAGGATTTTGATAATCTAAACCAACTACTAAACCGATCGCCAATAAATTATCGGCAAAGTGATAAACAAACGAACCACCATAAGTACGATGATTAAGCGGCCAGCCAATTGAATGCATCACCGAGCCAGCGTGATGTGCAGCGGCAGGCATTTCCCATAATTCTTTAATGCCTAACCCATAGGTTTGTGGATCAACGTTTGCACGTAAATTAAAATGTTTAAATAAGAGTTGTGTTAATGAACCACGACAACCTTCGGCAAATATCACTTGTTTTGCACGCAACGCCATGCCGGGTTGATAATTATTTTTTGGTTGGTTTTTGGTATCTACTCCTTTATCACCGGTGATCACACCACAGACTTGATCATTTTCAATAATGATTTCAGTAGCTGCAAAACCGGGAAAAATATTAACGCCTAATTGTTCAGCTTGTTGCCCTAACCACCGACAAAGTTGTCCTAAACTAATAATATAATTACCATGATTTTTTATTTGCGGCGGGGTAGGTAAAGTCCACGATTTTTTTTCAGTTAAAAATAAAAACCGATCTGCTGTAACTGGTGTATGCGGATAATTGTAATGTTGTTGCCAATCCGGTAACAATTCATTTAATGTGCGCGGTTCTAATATCGCGCCTGATAAAATATGTGCACCAATTTCTGCACCTTTATCAATAACACAAATAGATAAAGAACGCTGCTGTTGCTGACTTAATTGTGCTAACCGAATGCCCGCAGTCAATCCTGCAGGTCCAGCACCGACGATGACAACATCAAATTCCATACTTTCTTGAACAGTCATTAGGTAACTCCATTATTACATTCTTTCGATCGCTAAAGCGATGGCTTCACCGCCGCCAATACATAAACAAGCAATACCTCGCTGTACAGCACGTTGTTGTAAGGCGGCTAATAAGGTCACCAAAATGCGTGCACCGGTCGCACCAATCGGATGTCCTAACGCACAAGCACCGCCATGAACATTGACTTTTGCTGGGGAAATATTTAAGGTTTGCATGGCTGCTAAAACAACAACAGCAAATGCTTCGTTAATTTCAAATAAATCGACATCGGCTATGGACCAATTTATTTTAGGTAAAAGAGCACGTATCGCATCAATCGGTGCGGTAGTGAATTCCGCGGGTTTTTTTGCACAAGTAGCATGACCGATAATGCGTGCGAGCGGCACTAGTCCACGTTTTTTCGCTTCAGATAAACGCATTAGAATAACCGCAGCAGCACCATCGGCAATGGCACTGGCATTGCCAGCAGTCACCGTGCCATCTTTGGCGAATGCCGCGGGTAAAAGAGGCATTTTTTTGAGATCAACGCTGAACGGACGTTCATCCGTAGTGACGATTTGCTCATCGGCTTTATTGCGATAAGTAATCGGCACAATTTCATTAGCAAATAATTTTTCTTGAATGGCGAATCTTGCGCGTTCAAATGATTGAACAGCATAATCATCTTGTTGTTGGCGAGTAAAACCAAATTGTTCAGCACATTGTTCTGCAAATACGCCCATGGCTTGACCTTTATCATATGCATCTTCCAAACCATCATAAATCATGTGATCATACAATGTCTGATGACCTAAGCGGTAACCTTGCCGCGCTTTTAACAAGAGGTAAGGTGCATTGGTCATACTTTCCATGCCGCCTGCTAATATAATCTGTTGGCTATTAGCGGCAATGCTGTCATGTGCAAACAACACGGCTTTTAAGCTAGAGCCACAAACTTTATTGATGGTGGTACAAGGCGTAGCGGCTGGTAATCCAGCGTTTAACGCTGCTTGTCGTGCTGGTGCTTGACCTAAACCGGCAGGCAGGACACAACCCATGATGACTTCTTGAATATCAGCCGGCAACAAATTGGCGCGAGAAACCGCGGCTTTAATAACAGCGCTACCTAATTGCGTGGCACTTAGTGTTTTTAATTCACCTAATAAACTACCAATCGGTGTTCTGACTGCACTGACGATGACAATCGGATCTTGCATGGGCAATCCTTACAATATTTTTGTGATAGCCGTGTAATCGGGTTCTTCGGTGATTTCAGTGACTTGTTGTGTATAGATAATTACACCATGTTCATTCAAAACCAATACAGCACGCGATAATAAACCTGCTAATGGACCGTCTGAGATGGTAACACCATAATGATCGCCGAATTCAGGATGGCGAAACACAGAAACGGGTTGCACATTTTCTAAGTGTTCTGCGGAGCAAAAGCGTTTTTGTGCAAACGGTAAATCGGCAGAAATACATAAAATCAAAATCTCAGGATGTTGACTGGCAATTTCGTTGAAATGCCGCATGGCTGCTGCACAGGTAGAGGTATCTAAACTAGGAAAAATATTTAAAATAATTTTTTTGCCGGCATATTTTTTTAAATGAATTTCGCTTAAATCGGTTTTAGTCAAAGTGAAATCCGGCGCATGTTTACCCGTTTCCGGTAAGCGGCCTACGGTATGTATCGGTGTGCCTTGAAAGGTGATGTTGGTCATAGTAGCTCCTTATATTATCATAGTGTCTAATTTTGCCATTTAAGAAGCGGGCACCCCTTTGGTGCCCGCTTCTTAAATGGCAATCTTAAATCCAAAATTTATCAAGTAATGGGTATATCCTATATCTTCACTGCAAAATCACTAACTCTTTACCCTGCAAATGCAAACCATGTTGCATGATATTCGGCGTGAATGGATTTAACGGATGACCGAACAAGGTTTGTTTGAGGCGTTGTCCAAAAGCCATGTTACTAGAAACGGCCGTCATTGGCCAAGGTTCGATTTTGAAAACTATGATGTTTTACTTAACCGGGCAATGCGTTTTTCTAAAGGTGGATGCGTAGAAAACAAGCTTAACCAACTGGCGTGTTGAGAAATTTTCAGTGCGGCTAAAGAAGGTGCGCGATCATCTTCAATCGGTACACCACGTTCTAGACGACGCAAAGCTTCAATCATTTTATCGCGTCCGGCTAATTTTGCGCCACCGGCATCAGCACGATATTCGCGCCAGCGTGAATAAGCAGCGACTAAAATAGAGCCGAGTAAAGTAAATAAAATATCAAATACAATCGTCAACAACATATAAGTAATATGCGAAAATTCACCGCTGCGTTCATTATCCCGGGATAAGAAAATAGAAATAGCATAAGCCGCAATGCGTGATAAAAACATTGCGAAAGCATTTACAATACCTTGCACTAAAGTCATGGTTACCATATCACCATTGGCCACGTGCGAAATTTCATGTCCCAATACTCCTTCAATTTCATCTTGGTTCATGCTGGCTAATAAACCCGACGAAACCGCCACCAACGCATTATTTTTAGTCGGTCCCGTAGCAAAAGCATTTAATTCAGGTGAGCTATAAATACCCACTTCGGGCATTTTATTTAAGCCCGCTTTTCTGGCTAAACGTTTAACAATATCTAATAAGAATAATTCTTCTCGTGTAGCGGTTTTAGGGTTAATGATGACGACACCCATGGCCATTTTAGCTACAAATTTAGACATTAATAGGGAGATAAAAGAGCCAACTGTACCCCAAATAGCGCAAAAAATGGCTAACTGGGTATAGTCAATACCATGTTCTGTGAGATAAGAATGTAAACCCAACGCGCTGGTAATGATAGAAATCGTTGCGATGACTAAAATATTAGTGGCTAAAAATAAGATAATTCGTTTAAACATGGGCATTGTTCTCACTATTTGCTAAGTTGATAAAATACCTCATTTAGGGGGCATTCGTAAAGCACCATCTAAGCGAATGACTTCACCATTTAACAGCGGATTTTCAACAATGTGTTGAGCTAATAGGGCATATTCTTTAGGAAAACCCAATCGTTTTGGGAAAGGGACGGCTGCGGCCAATGCGGCTCGCGCTTCCGGTGAAATTTTTTCAAATAACGGTGTATCCACTAAACCTGGTGCGATGGCCATGACGCGGATGTTGAACGCGGCCAATTCACGTGCGGCTGGCAACGTTAAACTGACGATGCCGCCTTTCGAGGCACTATAGGCAGTTTGACCAATTTGTCCTTCATAAGCGGCGATCGAAGCGGTATTGATAATTATCCCGCGTTCTGCGCTTTCGCCAAGCGGAGATAATGGCAACATAGCAGCTGCTGCTAAACGCATGACATTAAAGGTACCGATTAAATTAATATTAATCACGTGTTGGAACTCTTCAAGCGGCATCGCACCTTGTTGATTGACTAAGCGGCGTCCATGAATAATGCCTGCACAATTAATACAAATACGCGCCGGTCCATGTTGTTGAGCGGCGGTGGTTAATGCGGTCGTTACACTGTCAGCATGGGTCACATCACAGGCGATCGCTAGGCCGCGAATTTTCTGGGCGAGGTCTTCGGCGGCTTTTTGATTAATATCGAGTAGTGCCACTTTGGCACCGAGTTGGCTAAATAAATGAGCGGTAGCGGCACCCATACCTGATGCGGCGCCGGTGATAACCACCGCACTATCTTTTATTTCCATCTCACATCTCCCTATTTAGCGTGTAAACGGCCGTCTTTGGCCAGCTTTTTCTATAACCTCATTACATGTACAATATCACTATCTTTAGGAGAGCGCACGGATGAAAGTATTGGTCTGTATCAAAAGGGTGATCGATTACAAAACAGTAATCAGGCTAACAGCAGATGGCTCGGGCGTAGAAACTGCTAACGTAAAAATGTCGATGAATCCGTTTGATGAAATTGCCTTGGAAGAAGCTATCCGCCTGAAAGAACAAGGCTTAGCCAGTGAAGTTATTGCAGTCACTATCGGTGCAGAGTCAGCACAAGAAACTTTGCGCACCGCATTGGCAATGGGTGCGGATCGTGGTGTATTTGTGAAAAATGACCAACCCGTATCGCCGTTGTTAGTGGCAAAAATATTACACACTATCGTCTTATCTGAAACACCCCAATTAGTATTACTCGGTAAACAAGCGATTGATAGCGATGATAATCAAGTTGGACAAATGCTGGCTGGTTTGCTGCAATGGCCGCAAGGTACATTTGCTTCTAAATTAGTTTTTCATGATGCGGGTGTCAGTGTGACACGCGAATTAGATGGTGGCTTAGAAACTCTATTTTTAAAATTACCCGCGGTTATTACCACTGATTTACGCTTAAATGAACCCCGTTATATTTCCTTACCTAACATTGTCAAAGCCAAACAAAAGCTGATTAAAACCTTACCAACCGAATCATTTGATTTTGCTATGACTTCACAGATGAAAATACTACAAGTGAGCATGCCGCAAAAAAAACGCGCACAAATACGTGTGAATAATGTGGTTGAATTAATTGATCGTTTAAAAAATGAAGCGCAGGTATTATAATGCAAATTTTAATTATCGCTGAACATGATAATCAAACGTTAAAACGTGCTACTTATCACGCAGTGAGTGCGGCACAACAACTCAGTAAGCAAATTACAGTATTGATTATTGGTTATCAATGTCAATCAGTGGTAGAAGCAGCACGCCGTCTTCCTGTGCAACAAATTTTAGTCGCGGATGATGCGGTATATGAATACCAATTAGCTGAGAATAGTGCGGCACTGATTGTTGAACAAGCGAAATCATATGCTTATGTCATCACTGCCGCCACTACTTTTGGAAAAAATATATTGCCGCGTGTCGCTGCGTTATTAAACGTAGATATGTTGAGTGATGTCATGCAAGTGATTGCACCTAATCAATTTGTGCGTCCGATGTATGCAGGGAATGTTTTGGCAACCGTACAACTAGATGAGTCAATTAAACTGTTAACGATTCGTACTACTGCA
>DATAXC010000007.1:0-1642 GCA_036266895.1 Gammaproteobacteria bacterium | reverse complement strand
AGACCTCGTCTTTAATGGCATATTTCTCAAAAGCAGTAGTTATAATTTTTTCAAGTCCATTGCCTCTTGTCGTATTAAAATGATGTTCCATGACTTTTTCAAAGCGGCTTTTCGCATGAGATAAGTCATGATCCGGGAATTCTAGCCAAGCGAAATCAATCTCAAACTGACTCGCTTTGGAATCTGACCATACAGCGGGATTTTGAGGGTCAGAAATTAAAGCTGTCATTTGATTTGGTGTTCCGCCGCTTCCAGCTAAGAATATTATATAACGTGTAATGAGCTATAACGCGGCCATCGCCATCACTTCTGATATATATGAGATTGAAAAATTCGCCAAATTCATTTTTTATACCGGCTTCTCCTGGCAATGGCCTTGAATCGATTTTAGATAGCTTGTTATTAAGAGTATCGCCTCCATTAATCACAAAAAAACGAGCATCTTGATATGGGAGACTTTTGACTTCGCTATTGCCTACAATACATGACCATAATTCTAAACACGATTTGATAATTGACCGAATTACTTCTGTTCCCCCTAAGCTTATCTGATGTGAATCGGTTCAGGTCGCTTTTGGATTGACTGTAAATTGCCTTTTTTAATAGCAGAACGTACATCCTCTTCTGTGCGTTTTGTTGCTTTTGCGATATTAGGGATTATTGCTTTTAACTCTTCTATTGTTCTACAATTTATTTGAATATCAAAAGTCCCATCATCATTTTTATTAATGGTGAAAGGTTTCATTATTAGTTTAATTGTGCCATCAGAATTTAGGTTTAACTTGTCTTTCCCAGATTTAACAGCTCTTAGCATTGGAGGTGATTTACCAGATCCTGATTCAAGCTGCAATAGATGTCTTATCACCTCTACCTGCTTAGCAAGAGCACTATCAATAGTACCACCGTATATTTCATTGTGTTCCGAACATGTAGTATTTTTTAATGTTTTTCGTCCACCAAGAGCGTTCATCAAGATATGTTCTGGTTTAGTTTCTAAACTAAGTATATTGTCACAGAAAATACATTGTCTCATTTTAACTCTCAACTAGACGTCATAACATAAACTGAAAGACTGATATTTACTGTTGCACATTAACCTTGAGACACTCTCGTCCAAATCCGCCTTCCCACATAAAGCAATGATGCGGCGAGAGTAAGCAGCCACATCCCGTTCATGAGCCACTGGCTTGGGGTCGTTAGCGTACCGCCAAGCAAATCATGTGGGCTCGGGATTACATTTGCCTCATAGCGTGCATATAGGGTGGCGAATAAGGAAATAATGGCCAAAAACAGTGTCAGACCAATCCGTTCTGATTTTTCCCAAACGTACAATAAAAATTCCATAGCTCGTTCCTCTTGCTACCATTCCAGATCAGCCTCTTCTTTCCTCAATTTAACTGACTGCGATAGCATGGTCGGAAGAGCGCTTTCCGATAATTCTATCAGATTGTTTTCTTCATTAAAATTACGCTCATCAATTTTTATTGGTAGAAATGATTTGCCTATTGCTTCCTGATTTTTAAAGGCTAGAGATGCTTTGGTAATTGGGTAACCGCCCAGCACCCTAACATATACGTCTAAATCTTTAAGGCACATAATTTCTGACGGACTGACAATTTGTCGATTAGCATAGGATTTGGCA
>DATAXC010000002.1:0-3970 GCA_036266895.1 Gammaproteobacteria bacterium | reverse complement strand
CGGCACGCACGCGGGCACGTTCACGATTAACAAACTTTTCCTTCCTCTTTTGAGTCTTACGGAGACGAATCACCCCTCACCCGCCGCCTATCGGCGTCGGCCTCTCCCACAAGGGGAGAGGCAAAAGCTCTCTAGGCGTATTTATTCAACAACGCCCCCACAAGGGGAGAATCGCGATTCTCATCACTTTTTTGTATGTTCTACTGTTTTCTGAAAGATTCCTATTGCTAGTAGACTTGCTCGCGACGATCTTGTACACTTCACTTATCCAAAAATAGGACTTGATCCATGCGACAGGTACCTCAACAAATGCAATGTTTTTGTCATGTTATGCGCAATGCATATCGTGCCCGCTACTTTATTAAACACTATCATGCCCCACCCAATTATTATTCTAATCACAACCTAATGTTGATCATTTGTCTCATAATCAGGGGGAACTTAACATGAATATTTTTGATTTTTATAAAAAAAAACAACTCGGCGAAAAGATTAGCATGATGACTTGCTATGATTATACCAGTGCGCGGATTTTAGCAGAAACAGCGATTGATTGTTTGTTGGTGGGTGATACGTTGGCAATGACTATGCATGGTTTTCCAACCACGTTATCAGCAACCATTGATATCATGCAATTGCATACCGCCGCTGTCTGTCGTGGTGCAAGTAATAAATTTATTATTGGTGATTTGCCTTTTTTGTCTTATCGCAAATCCATTAGCAAAAATGTCTCAGCGGCGCAAACATTAATGCAAGCTGGTGCGCAGGCATTAAAATTAGAATGTGCGAGTGGTAATACAAAATTAATTAAACATTTAACCGAATCAGGTATTCCAATGATGGGCCATTTGGGATTAACGCCGCAGTCGCTGCATAGTTTAGGCGGTTATAAAGTCCAAGGAAAAACCGTTGAAAGTATCGAGCGAATAAAATCAGATGCTTTGTTGTTACAAGAAGCGGGTTGTTTTGCGTTAGTGTTAGAATGTGTGCCGATACAAGTCGCTAAAGCAATTACTGAATCTTTAACGATTCCGACTATCGGCATTGGCGCTGGACCGTTTACCGATGGACAAGTATTAGTTTTTCAAGATTTATTAGGATTAACAACAGAATTGCATCCCAAGTTTGTAAAAAAATTTATGGATGGGCAACAACAAGTTAAACAAAGTGTAGCCGCTTATGTGCAAGCTATCCAATCGGGCGGGTTCCCAGAACATGAACATTGTTACGGAAATTAATGCTTGGCAAGCGATTAGAAAATCATTGCAACAGCAAACCATTGGTTTTATACCGACCATGGGTAATTTGCATGCAGGTCATCTTAGTTTATGCGAACGATCATGTGCAGAAAATAATATTAACGTTGTCAGTATTTTTGTTAATCCAATGCAATTTAATCAACCAGAAGATTTTAATCAGTATCCGCGTACATTAGGACAAGATATCGCTTTATTATCTTCATTGCCGATAGATTATTTGTTATTGCCATCGATAGAAGCGTTATATCCGGATTGCTATCAACTGCAAGTGCAGGAAACTGTATTAAGTACAGAATTAGAAGGCTTATTTCGACCAGGGCATTTTACTGGCATGCTAACTATTGTATTAAAATTGTTGAATTTAGTGATGCCGACGCATGTTTATTTTTGTGAAAAAGATTATCAACAATTGTTGTTAGTAAAAAAATTGGTACAAGCGTTGTTTTTACCAATCACCGTAGTCGCTTGTGCAACAATCAGAGCGGAAGATGGATTAGCATTGAGTTCGCGCAATGCGCGTTTAACGGTGCAACAAAGAAGACACGCCGCAGCATTTCCGCGTTTGTTGCATAGTTTATTGGATACGGAAACTATTTCTGTAAAATTAGTAGAGCTAGGATTTAAGGTAGAGTATATCGTCGAACAATGGGGGCGCATATTAGGCGCGGTTTGGTTAGGCGATGTTAGATTGATTGATAATGTTGCGTTTTCATCACGAATGGCGGAGAAATAATATGCAATTAACTGTATTGAAATCAAAGATCGCTTATGCAACGATTACCGGTAAAGATTTATTTTATGTCGGATCAATTACGATTGATGAAGCGATTATGCAACGTGCCAATCTTCGTGAAAATGAAAAAGTGCAAATTGTTAATTTGAATAATGGTGAACGATTAGAAACTTATGTGATTAAAGGTGCAGCAGGCAGTGCTATTTTTAATTTAAATGGTGCAGCGGCGCGAAAAGCGGAAATCGGCGATAAAATATTTATTATTTCTTATGCACAAATTGATGCAGCAGAAACTTTAGTGCCAGTGATTGTTGATTTGGAGCATGATTATGTTTAGGTGTAATCTTTCCGTGCAAGGGGGCTGGGGTATTCGAGGACAATACGCTACTCCGATGTCATCCCCTTCCAAACCATAAAATTATTTATCCGCCATTAATATATAACCTATTGAAAAATAACAAAAACAAATAAAAAACAAGATAAGGTGTAAAATATATCTATATATACAACCAATATACAAGCAATACGCTAAATCTCCCCTATAATTATTAAATAATGTTCAAAGTTTGATCTACTCAACCTATCTTGCAACATAAAAATTTATAAAAATGTAAGTGAGGTATCTAAATGGGTTATCTGAGAGACATCGATAAGCAAACTGAGATATACGCAAAGCGATTTGTAGGCAAAGTAAAAACCATTTTTTCTAATTTAATATCAAAATTAGTTTTAAAAGAGTTAATGGTTTTAATAAGCGCCTCATTGTTGAGTATTGCTTGTTTATCGACGCCGGTTTTCGCGAATCCTGTTGGTGGTCAAGTGGCTGCTGGCAGTGCTGTTATTCAACAAGCGCCTAATACCACTACTATTAACCAATCTAGCCAAAAGGCGATTATCAATTGGCAGAGTTTTAACATCAACCAACAAGAAACCACACATTTTCAACAACCTGCTGGCGGTGTGGCACTCAATCGTATTAATCCAAGTAATGGGGTATCAGAAATTTATGGCCACTTAACGGCAAGCGGGCGCATTGTTTTAATTAATGCGGCTGGTATTTATTTTGGTCCTTCTGCCTATGTGAATGTCGGTGGCATTATTGTTTCGACAGCAGATCTTTCCGATCAAAATTTTTTAAACGGTATTTATCATTTTACGCAATCGTCTTCTTATGCGGGTTCAATTATGAACGCAGGGCAAATTATTGCGGCGAATCATGGTTTAGTCGCATTAATTGGTTCGAATGTAACAAATACAGGTTTGATTGATGCGAATGTCGGTCACATTGTTTTGGCTTCTGGTAATGCATTTACCATGACATTTGCGGGTAATGATATGATTGGTTTTAGTGTCGATGAAAAATTATTGAAAGCAGGTGTTGATCAAAACGGTAACCCATTACGCACCGGTGTGCGCAATACCGGCAAATTGTCAGCAAATGGCGGCCATATCTTAGTCACTGCAGATTCTGCACAAGGCGTACTGGATAACGCGATTGATATGCAAGGTATTGCTGAAGCTAAATCAGTTGGTATGAGTAATGGTGAAATTATTTTAGAAGGTGAAGGCGCACCTGTAGAAGTGTCTGGAAAATTAATCGCTTCTGGTAAAAAGTCAGGTGAAACGGGTGGTACAGTAAAAGTGTTGGGTACAGATGTTGCTTTAACGGGCAATGCCAGTATTGATGTGTCTGGCGATGTCGGTGGTGGTGAAGTATTAATCGGTGGTAATGCGCATGGTGCAGGTCCAGAATTAAATGCGGATTATACTTATGTTGCGCCCGGTGTAACGATTAATGCGAATGCCATTAACGCAGGTAATGGCGGCAAGGTGGTAGTGTGGTCAAATTTAGGTACACAATTTTATGGCAGTATTTTTGCTGAAGGTGGTGCTGTAAGTGGTAATGGTGGTTGGGTAGAAACATCGAGTAAAAACTTTTTAGATGTGAATGGTGGTGCAGTAAATACACTCGCAGCAC
>DATAXC010000303.1:0-3107 GCA_036266895.1 Gammaproteobacteria bacterium | reverse complement strand
CTTGCGGGGGAGGGTTAGGGTGGGGGGTCACTCAACTGAACGCATCACAAGGAGAACATAATGGATATGGTCACTTTTCTCATCGATGTCGAAATGTTTTTTCGTATTGTACTTGCTTGTTTGTTGGGTGGATTAATTGGTTGGGAGCGAGAGCGGCATCGTAGCAGTAATTCTGCTGGTAATCGCAATATTGTTTCTGCTGGTATTCGTACCTATGGCGCGATTTCTTTGGGTTCTTGCGCTTTTGGTATTTTAAGTTATCACTTGCCTGCTGGCGATCCGACACGTATCGCTGCACAAGTAGTCACCGGCATCGGCTTTTTAGGCGGTGGTATTATTTTTCGTCAAGGCGATTATATTACTGGTTTAACTACCGCCGCGACATTATGGGCAACTGCTGCTGTAGGCTTAGCCGTATCATTCGGATTGTATTTTGTCTCAACATTTACTGCGATTTTGATTTATCTTTTATTGTACCTGCCGCGCATGGGATGGTGGAAGAAAATTTCAGCGAAATATAAAAACGATTAGTGATTGTTTAGAGATAGAAGGATTTTATTTTGACTCAGTTTTACTGGTTTTTTCTTGAAAAATAACCATCATATGGTTAATATGCTAGGATGAAATATAAAAAACGTCTATTAGAACCCAAATTGAAGCAAGTTGGTACTCACTTTCCTGTTGTGGTGCTAACAGGTGCACGCCAAGTTAGGAAAAAGTACGTTACCCGAAATATTACCATTAGGTGATGAGTGTTTTGCAATTCCATTTGATATTATATCAGATTAGGTTCTTGTGCTTTTGGTATTTATGGAAGCCATACAACAAATAAATACAGGACTTTTTGAGGCGAATTTGGGTGGATGGCTTTATAAAAAGAGAATAGCTAGAAAAGGACAAGGTAAACGTAGCAGCTATGAATAGTTTAGTTAAAAATGCGAAACGAGGAAAACATGCGTTCAACAAAAGAATATATTATTCAAGCCATTCGTAATGGGGAAAAAGATATTATTATTCCTTTAATTCAGAGTGATGTTATTGATGTAGATGTTTTAGAACAATCATCTGCACAAACAGAAAATTATTATTTTTCAAATAATTATTTCATTTGCGCCGCAGAAGCTTGGGCAAAAAACGAAGGTTCTTCGAAGGAAAATGGCTGTAGAAAAATTTTTGAAGCAATGTATTTAAAGAATTTGTATCCAAATGGCAGTCAATCTACAAATCTGACCAAAATTAAAAATGCGGTAACAACATTATATCAAGAAATGCAACAACTTCATGGTGAAACATTTGAAGATACCAATAAGATTAAAGAGAGTTATCGATGCACACTAAAAATTTTAATTGACTATGCCGATGAAAGAACAGATTTTGATTCGCTGGATTTTTTACAAGATGTTGATGTTAAAGGATTTTTATTTAATGGTGTTCAAATACAAGGTCGACGAATTATCCAAGGTGATTTGAAAAAAGTAGGTTGTATTCAGACTGATCATGCCACCTTTAGATTTCTTAATCAGCCAATAAAATCACAAGTAACAGTACCAACAATACCGGTCACTTCTTTTTCTTCTCCGTGTCCATATCCTCAATCTGCTAATAGCATATTTGCCAGCAATGAGAGGCCGCGTGGCATTATGTCGCGTGGTGGTTCAGCTCGAGAATTGATTATGATAAAAACGGCTGGTTGTGTGGAATATAGTCCAGAGATGATCATTAGACGTGGGGATTATCATGAGCTAGTTCGATTATTAAATGAAGGCCTATCCCCCAATACAAGGTTGAACGGAGTACACGAAGACCTTAGACCGCTGTCTGCACGGATTTTTGAGCAGTCTAACCTTTTAATATGCGCTGCTGAGGCGCGTATTAAAGCAAAAGGCCACGAAGAACGGGCTTTATTTCAGCAGATATTATCGTTGTTGTTTCAGCGCGGTGCTTCTGTTCCAGAAGCTATAAACATATTAGAAAACCAAAAAAACTTGCTTCTAAACACTTTGCGCCAAAGTTATCCTACTTTTGTGCGAAATCGTATTGATGAAACTTATTGGCAGGTATTGCAAGTTTTATTTCAACCGGATTTTTCTTCTCGCTTTTCGTTCGATTTAAAATCATTGGATTTTTTATCAGGATACAACGTACGCAATTTTGATTTTACTAAGGTGACTTTAAATAAAATGCCTGTGACAATGGATGATTTAATCAGTCGTCATTGTCTCGATCCTCATTTAGCTATTTTACCGAAAGGCTACTCGCAAATAGCGCAACAATCGGATAGGCCTTATAGTGATTACGGTCGAAAATGGTAGGATGCATTCAAAATGAACACTTGAAAATGCAAAAATCGCATTTTCAAGTATAATGGGTATATATTATTTTTTAGCTAATAGCAGGCCTTTTTCTTCATCATGACTTTGATTATTACCATTCATAGGCTGAAGAGAAACATCATTTCTTTTGCAAAGCTTACTGCATAAAGCCATACAGCAAACCATCGCAATCAATGTCACTGAAACCCCTACAATCAATAAGGTAGATAATGTATTTTTATCCATGTTTGATGCTTCAATTTGTGGGCTGATAGTCATAGCTGTATTATTTACTTCACTTTTGGCATGTGCTAGACCCATTTGCTCAGCAAAGAAAGTGGCTGCAGCGAATAACAAACTAAGTTTTCTCCAATTACTATTATTCGGTTGGGTGAAGAGAGATTGAAGACTTACATTAGGCAAAACGTTATTACTTCTCATAACAAACTCCGTTATTAATTAAGATAAATAGTTGTATGCTTACTGAAGATTTATTTACTTCTGCAGCATTATAGTTTTATTTTCTTAACATTATATTAACGCCATAAATTTTGTATTTTTTTTGTGCTTTGCACAGGGCAAAATTTTCATGGCCTAATCGTGAACGTATACGCGCGCGTGCTGAGGTATCCCCACAAATTTTTTTGTAAATCGCTGAATTCATTAAAGGTTGCAAAAAAAGCCTTGCATCCGCTAGCAGGGAGAGTCGAGTGTAACCGGCATCGTTGAATAAATAAGGTTAAAGCTTTTTGCCTCTCCCCTTGTGGGAGAGGCCGACGCCGAAGGCGGCGGGTG
>DATAXC010000247.1:0-2764 GCA_036266895.1 Gammaproteobacteria bacterium | reverse complement strand
CATGGAAATTTTGAAATACACCCCTCACCCGCCGCTACGCGTCGGCCTCTCCCACAAGGGGAGAGGCAAAAGCTTTAGAGCATTTATTTATTCAACAACGCCCCAAGGGGAGAGGCAAAAGCTTTAGAGCATTTATTTATTCAACAACGCCCCCTTGCGCGGGGTGGAGGGGTAATTTAACGAACCACCCACCCCTTCTCACCCTTCCCTACTACATACCGCGGATCACAACGATAACCCACCACCTGCACTAATTGCTCGCCCACAAAAATCAATGGCACACTATCACGTAACCAAGGCGGCACACCCCACTCTTGAAACAATTGCTTCAAACTGCGTCGGCCACTACCGCCTAAATCCATCACTTCACCGCCTTGCCGATAGCGCACGGTCACGGATGACAATCTCAACCCGTGCCCTATTACCAGTTCTGCAGACAACACTTCCCCACCAGATAACTGACAAGGCGCAACAAAATCCCAATCAACCACTTCCTGCGATTTTTTAACACCCTCTTTATCCCTCAATAAAAACAAATCATCGCGATAACGCCGTAATATGGTTTTTTTCCAACAGACTTGTGGTTGCCTATCCCAGGCCGCAGTTAAAACAGTTTCCATGATTGACATTAATTTTTGTGTATTTGGTAAAATATGTCCAGATTGTTTTATCCAAGTACGCAATACTAATTTTTGTCTAGCCGTATCTAATGCTAATAATTTTTTTACCGAAAGCGTGGCTGTCGAAGCACCCTGTGACGCTTGGCACAAAGTCAGTGCATACTGCTCCAACAAATCTTGCGCTTCAGAACAATGGGCTGCGCTACGTGCCAATGTGTTTGCTACTGTTGGCCAACGTGTCAGCAACATCGGCATTAATTGCTGGCGAATAAAATTGCGTGTTAATCCGAGATTATCGTTAGATTCATCTTCAATCCAAACCAATTGTTGCTCTAACGCATATTGCCGCAATAAATCACGAGAAAAAGCCAATAACGGCCGACCGAGTTGACTACTGTGCGCTTCAAACGTTTTAAGACTCGGCATCGCTGCCAAGCCTTTCGGCCCAGCACCGCGTAATAATTGAATTAGCAATGTTTCTGCTTGATCATCTTGATGATGACCAGTCAACAACATATCGCCTGCTTGCAATAAAGCGGTAAACGCAGCATAACGCGCTTCACGTGCCCGTTCTTCTAAATTACTTTGCTCATTATTTTCAGCAGCAGGCAGTGTAATACGTTGTTCAACATAGCTAATATGTTGTGCTTGGCAATATTGCGCACAATGTTGCGCCCAACGATCTGCATGTGGACTCAAACCATGATGGATATGAACAGCGTGTAACTGGATAGGAATCTGCGTCCGCAATGATGCACATAATGCCAGTAATACTTGAGAATCTAAACCGCCGCTATAAGCAACCCAATAAGTTTTATTCAAATCTTGTTGGGCAAAAAAATCAAGCAGGGATTTTTGTAAAGAAACGGCAGTCACGTTAAAACCCTCACGCATCTACGCCGTATGACATGATGCGGTTATATCGCTCTTCCAGCAACACTGATATTGGATAAGATTGTAATTCTGTCAATTGCTGTACTAATTGATTTTTTAATGTTTGCGCCATTAATTCATAATTACGATGCGCCCCACCTAATGGTTCGGGGATAATGCCATCAATTAAACCTAATTGTAATGCTTTTTCTGCAGTTGGATTCATCGCGTCTGCCGCTAACGGTGCTTTGTCAGCGCTTTTCCATAAGATAGAAGCACAGCCTTCTGGTGTAATAACCGAATAAACGGCATATTGCAGCATAAAAATACGATCACCCACGCCTAATGCCAATGCACCACCTGAACCGCCTTCACCAATCACGACACAAATAATTTGTGTTTTTAATCGTGACATCACAAATAAATTACGGGCAATCGCTTCACTCTGGTTACGCTGTTCTGCACCAATACCGGGATAAGCACCATTAGTATCGATAAAAGTAATAATCGGCAGCTTAAACCGTTCTGCTAACTCCATTAACCGCAAAGATTTACGATAATCTTCAGGATGCGGCATACCAAAATTACGTTCAATTTTTTCTTGGGTTTTACGGCCTTTTTCTTGCCCGATCACCATCACCGGCTGTCCTTCTAAATAAGCCAAACCGGCGACAATAGAAGGCCCTGCCGAAATCATGCGATCCCCATGCAATTCATCAAAATCAGTAAAAATACGGGAAATATAATCTAAGGTATGCGGACGTTTCGGATGTCTAGCTAATTGAGTAATTTGCCAGGGAGTCAACTTATTAAATGTTTCTTTGATTAATGCGTTGCATTTTGTTTCTAGTTTGGCGATTTCTTCGCTCAAATCGATGTCTGTACCAGAATCTGCTGAACCGACCATGCGTAATTCTTGAATTTTTGCTTCTAGCTCAGCAATGGGTTGTTCAAAATCAAGAAAATTAATATTCATGCAGTCATTTCCGCTAAGAACAACTTTTTATTGCGAATGCACCACAATCTTAGCATTCTGCAATTGGCTTTCTTTATAAAGCTCATACTCTAACAACCCCAAACTATTTTGAACTTGCTCATTAAACACCGCACGTTGTTTCGGATCCGTCACTTCCCCTGGTTTAATCGCATTGACCGCTACAATAGCAAAACCATTCTCTAGCTTAGCTACCCCATAAACAGGTTGACCAACCTTAGGATGAGGTAAGTGAAAAGCGGTATCCAGTATAGCATAATCTACTTTAGTCGCATAG
>DATAXC010000238.1:0-2459 GCA_036266895.1 Gammaproteobacteria bacterium | reverse complement strand
CCCGCACTTGTTGCGGGGCAGCGGCCTCTCCCACAAGGGGAGAGGCAAAAACTTAGCGTATTTATTCAATAGTAATGCGGTGCAATACCCAAAAGAGCTAAAATACAGAATCACTACCAAGGAAGCAATCATAATGGACTTACCTACTCCCCCAAGAAAACTAACTTCATCTATCCTCTTTTTTCTATCTTTATACCCAGCTCTTGCTTATAGCATGGCAGAAATTTGGCCGGGTATCACAATCAACGGCGCATTGCAAAATGATAATGTTTTATATTTGAATTTGAACGTAGATATTATATAAATAAATTTAATTCATAATGAACACTACGTCCACTGCCAGTTTGCTTTAACGCCTGGATCTTGACTAGATGTTGCAGATCACGTGTTGCGGTGGCTTTTGAACTACCCGTAATCACCATATATTTTTTAGCACTCATCCCACCGATAAAGCCTTTGGTACCAGCTTGTAACATACGACGCACTACTTTCAATTGACGTTCATTTAAAACAGCTTCGAACTTATCAAAAAATATTGATTTCTTAATAATAAAGTTAATTTCTGTTTCCATTTCTATTTGCGCCGTTAATACAACGCTAACAAAATAAGCTATCCAAGCAGTTAATTCATTTGATTTCGAAGCAACATGTAAAGCGGCATAATAATCTTTTTTTTCTGCTTCTAACGCTTTCGATAAACTGAAGATGACTGGATAACCAAATCCTTGCGATAACGCTTTTTCAGCAATCACTCGACCCATTCTGCCGTTACCATCTTCAAAGGGATGAATACTTTCAAAATATAAATGTGCGATAGCAGCACGTACAGGCGCAAATTTAATTGCTTGTGGTTTACCCGGCGCTGTTTGATTAAACCAGTGAATAAATCTTTCCATTTCTTTCGGAACATCACCAGCAGGTGGTGCCTCATAATGGACAAACTGCCCATAATGTCCTGACACAATTTGCATCGGTTCTTCGCCAGTTCGCCAACAACCAATACTATGATCGGGATGAGTAGAACCTGATAGTAACATCAAATGCCAATCAAATAACTTATCTTCAGTAAGCGATTGCTGAAAGGTATGACGTACATCTAACAGTAATTCCGCTATCCCGGATGCACGCTTATCATGCACTCGAACCAGTTGCTGATTTAACCCTAGTTTATTTTTGATAGAGGATCGAATATCTGGACGACTAATATTTTCGCCTTCAATTTTTGAGGTTTTAACTGCCTCTTCTACCATCAAGTTTATCATCGTCTCTGTTTGCAGATTTTCAGTTAAATGGCTTAATTTACCAGTGATCAAGCCTATTTTCTCGGCAATTGCAAACAACGTTTCATACACCTTCGATAAATCATAGCGAAAGTGCGGCCAATCTGCTTGCTGCCAATTATATTTTATTGTCATGAGCCGATTATATCCCCTAATCGGCTCAAAATCAAGCCTATTTATGAGCCAATTAGGGGCTATAATTGGCTCATGGTATTGATTTGATTGTACAATGCGGGTAAAATTGTGTATTATAATTGAACAAATATAATAAATACTATGTAATAACACACAACGAGGCTTTAATCATGACTACGATAATCAACGTTAATCTACTGTATGTAGACGATAACGGCATAGAACAATTAAAAAATAGCGAATTATTAGAAAAACTCGATAAAGACGCATTAAAAAAAGAGCAGTCTATCGTCAAGCTTAGCTTTCATGACGTGCTCGAGCGACAGGTAAAGCTAGCAGTTAAGCAACTAAACACAGCTGAAAAAACACAATTTACCGTTACCGTTCATCATGCATATAGTGGTGAAAATGCTGTTGCCTTAATTGAAAATGGTAAGGAATATGATGGTATTTTGATGGATGGTGAAATGGGCCTCATGCATGGATCAGAAGCAGTAAAAAGAATCAGAGCCCACGAACAAAAACAGTTAAAAAAAACTGGTAATACGCACCGAGCAAAAATACTTGCCTACTCCATGAATGTCACACGGCCAGATCAGGCTTGGGAGGGCACAGATGGATTTTTGATGAAGCTAACTAGTGCAACTGCAATGAAACCTTTTTTAGAAGACATTGTCACGGCAGTAGCAACTGCAAACAAAACGGCCACGCTTATTCAAAAAGCTTTTCGTGGATTTTGGGCACGCAAACAAATACAACAGGTCCAGGAAAAAATTGAAACATTAAAAATTCAAGAAGGGGCGTTGTTGACTAAATAAATACCAGCGTTTTTTGCTTCTCCCCTTGTGGGAGCGTTGTTGAATAAATCAATACGCTGGAGCTTTTGCCTCTCCCCTTGTGGGACAGGCCGACGCCGACAGGCGGCGGGTGAGGGGGTGATTCGTCTCCGCAAGACGCAAAAGAGGAAGGAAAAGTTTGTTACTCGTGAACGTGCCCGCGTGCGTGCCCGTTCACGATTAGGCCATGGTAGTTGGAAAAACACCC
>DATAXC010000237.1:0-4903 GCA_036266895.1 Gammaproteobacteria bacterium | reverse complement strand
ACCGCAGACGATACATTTGCCTCAAGCATTTCTTTTCTTTGATCACGAACATGGGCAATAAAACCGTCTTCTTGCTGCGAAGAATCTACTATTATATTTATTTTTTGATATGCCTCATTTACTTTTGTCATATCGGATTTTTCGTCTACCTCTTGCAATATCTCTCGAATCTCTTTTACTTCATCAGCTGATTTTTCTATTGGAATCTCTTTGATTTTACCATCTTTTAAATCAAGCAAAAATTCATGGATAGGTAACGATTGCTTTGTTTGCAAGTTTACCCTTATAGCCTCACCATTTTGATCGTGATAAAATGTTTTTCTTTCATCAGATCGGAAACCGATTTTAGCATTCTCTTCATCTTTTTTATTTAAGATATTTTTTACTTTTTGAAAAACTTCTAATATTTCCTTATCCTTGGCACAGGGATGCAATCCTTCTAATTGCTCCCTTATTGCCACTATACCATCATCCTTTCCAAAATATTTTCCCACACCTAATGCATTTAATTTTTTATCATAAATTTTATTTTCTAATTGTTTTAAAAACTCAAGTAAAATCTGCGATTCTGTTGATCTATTTTCTTGGTTAACACTATTAGCACCGTAAGCTGGCTTTTCTATAACAGCATGATAAGCAGATTTTTCCATAATTGAGATAACGTCAGTAGTAGAAGATAAATGATGGGGATCTGGTGTCTTAACTGTTTTTTCATTTGGACCATAACTCGGCAAGTGATGAATCTCTCTTGAGATTGCTTGAAACTTCTCGTCTACATTAACCATATAAAAGCCATTTGGGCTATTCACACCATAAAGTGCTTTATATGCGGCTTCTGCTTGCTTAGCAGTATCATACCTACCATCTCTAATATTTTTCTTGACAAAACATTCCATATCTATAGATTCAGTTCGATCTTTAAATTTTTCCCATGCTTGTTGATTTTTTTCAGTAAGTTCAGTAGGGTTTTTTGCTGTTTCTCTATTTTTTGCTCTAGCTTGATTATATTGTTGTTTGAAATTTTTCATATCTAAATCAATAGCTGTTTCCCATTCTTGACCCGTGCAATGATAAGCCATCGTTTGTTTTTGCCCAGCAAATAATAACTTGGCAATTTCATTTTTTTCAACTGAATCAGCGAATTCTTTAAGTAAATCAATAGCGGTTTCTCCTTTTAAATTTTTTATATTTACCCGTGCATCTTGACCAATTAAATGTTTAATCACTGCCATTGAAGGAGAACCATTTGCAATCACTTGCATCAATGGTGTCATACCATATACATCTTTTCTATTTATTAAATCTGTACTGCTCGCTTTACATAAATATTTTATCGTCTCATCATTTTTAATAAAAGGTTCTTTTTCACCATGATGTAACAAAGCAAATTGCAGAGGGGTCATGGCTTGATTATTGACAACTTCAACTAAATTATGAATATTTGCACCTGGTTGATCCGCCTTCAATCTTCCTCCAATTGCTTCCAGCATCTCAACACGTCCATATACGGCTGCCAAATGCGCTGGGGAGATGGTTTGATTTCCAAAAGATAATCTCTCATTTGAAATATTACCGTTTTTCGTATCATTAAATAGCGCATTGAACTTAGCTGTATCGCCGACTCTAATCGCTTCAGCAAGTTCTTGTCGAACATCCTCTCTTCTTGTGTCTTCTACTTGTTGTTTCTGTTGACTGTCATGTTGCCTTTGTTCAGCTAATTGGCGGATTTCTATCGCTTGATATTGAGACTCTAAACGACTACGAGAATGGGAGGCATCTGGTGATTGTGGGGCTGCTGTTTTCTCTGATGGTATTGACGCATGATCTGCTGATGTCGTTATTGGATTTTCTTGTACTGCTTTGCTTGTTTCTGCAGACATGGCTGCCGCTTTTATCGATGCTTGCTGTTTCGCCATTGCTTCTGCTTCTTGGTGCTGGACATTGTCTTGCGTTAAGTGTTGCAACCTATATTCCTGGATAGCTTTTTCTTTTTGTACTAACGCAGCATACACTGCACCCTCTTTAGACCGCCTATTTTGAATAGCAAAATTAGCTGGCGTTCCTCTACTATCAGCAGCCGCATTAAAATCTGCGCCATTTGTAAGTAATAAATTTACCATCTCAACAGAAGATTTTTCACTGCCAACCGCAACATGTAACGGTGTTAAGCCATCAGCCGTTTTCTGATTAACAGCTTCTTTATTATGCTCTAAAAACGTTTCTACCATTTTGTCTTGATTATTTTTAACCGCGACATGAATAGGTTTATAACCATTATTATCATCAATATTCAATAATGTTGGATTTTTTTCTAGCATTTGTTTTGCTGTGGAAATTTGATTATCTGCTATTGCTTGCCAAAGTTCAGCTACTGTTTCTTCTTGGTGCGCTACTATTTCGCTTTCAATTAGAGATTTTGTAGATTCTAAAAGTTTTGTATTTTTTGTGGGAGCAACTCGTTCCGTCAATTCAGACGGTGAAAAAATCATGTTTCCTGCTGGTTCATTTTTAGCACCTTGGCTAATCAATAATTTAATCATATCTTGCTGATCACCAAGTCCATTGATAACATTGATAACAGCCAAATGTAATGGCATATACCCGTCATTCTCTTCTGGTTGATTTAAAGTTTCTAATCTTTTATCTTCTGGCACACTAGACAATATGGCTTTTGTCAATTCTATGTTTCCCACGCTCACAGCATAATGCAACGGATATAATTTAGTGTTGTTTTTACTATCAACCAATACCGGATGCTCTTTTAACAACTGTGCAACTTCTTGCACATTTTCAGCTTTCATTGCTTGCCAAAATTGTGCTTCTATTGCCTGAGTAGCTTGATTTAATTCTTCTTTAGCCATATGTCCTCTCTTATCTTATCGGTTAGAGATTGCATAATCCAAGATTTGTTTTAGATTCTATTGTTTCTGTCACTTTTATTTTCTTTTTTTTCACCTCTTTCATCTTCATTTTTATTTTTTACCTCTGAATCAGATCGTGATTGTTTCAATAGAGACAATTCTTTTGTATTTTGAATAAATTGGTTTATTACAATATTCTCAGATTTATAAAAAAACTGTCGTTCTTTGCTACGCAATATCTTGTTATCACTTGATTTTTTATTTAAAATAGCCTGTATATCTTTTAAAACTCTCTCTACATCTTTATCAGATGAATTGGGATGCAATTCTTTTAATTTTTCTCTTATATCCACCACACCATCATTAAAACTAAACGGATTTATTCCTTTTGAACTCAGTTTTTTATCAAAAACTTTTTTATGTAATTGCTGTAAATAGGAAACGGTTTCTTTTGTTTCTACAGATAAATCTTTTCGACGATCAACATCAATACTATAAGGACCAATACGTATCGCGTTATTATCGCCAACAATATCACGAGGATGTGCAATATTATCTTTTTTGATACCAACTATAACGTCTGCGGTAGAAGATTGATGAAGAATAGATGGCGCAGATACGCTGGCTATTTTTAATACATTAGGCTTATCATCTTTTTTATCAGGATTTACTGGTTTTGACTGCTGGGTAATACTTACTGGTTCCACTATAACTGCGTCAGCATCTACTGTTAATATTTTATTTTTTTTAGCTGGTTTAATCTGTCCTATTAATTCTGATTCTGTGCTTTTAGTTTCGTTATTTTGTGTATTTGATTCTAATAACTCAATCATTTGATCTCGTTTCGCATGATCACTAATAATAACCCAATCTAATGGGATATACCCTTCATTGTCTTTTTTATTTAAAATTTCTAATTTTTTATCTTCACTTACACTAGACAAGATACCTTGCATCATTTCAATATGGTCAATCGAGGCTGCGAAATGCAGCGGATATAACCCATTCTCTTTGCTATCGATTAATTTAGGATATGTTTTTAATAAGTGAATAACTGCTGTTACATCTTTATTTTTCATTGCTTGCCAAAACTGCGTCTCTCTTTCCTGAGTAGAAATTTCAGACAGCTCTGTATGCGGTGTTGAAATTTGAACAGGTTTTTCACGATCACTTTCTTCTTTTTTTTCGTTAGATGCTAGTGGCATAGATGGTTTTATTAATGCTGCATTAAATCTCTTTTTTATTCTTTCTTTTATCGCTAATAGCCTTTCTTGATCCTTTTCAGTTATATTTTCTGCTGAGAGCTGCTCATTGAGTTGACGCATTGTGCTATTATTAGCAACAACCTGTTGTAGTGTTACTTTGTCAGTTTCACCGTTTGCTTTTTTTATTTCAATCGTTGCATTAACATCTGCCCCTCTTTCCACTAACCAATGCGCAAGGTTTGGATCATCAATTTCTGCCGCATAAAATAAAGGGGGTAATTCTGCTTTGCCATAATTTTCATTAATATATTTTTTATCATGTGCAACAAGTGCGTTTAGCAGGCTATTAATTTCTGGAATATCAACACTCCTTGTTCCGATAGCATCAAAAGCCTCATTTAATCGCTCAAGAACATCTTCCCTAGAAAGTATTTCTGAGGACTTTGTAGATGCTGCTGTCCCTCTATGTACTTCTAACATGACTTCTGCTTTATCAGCCATAATAGGTTCCTCTTTGATTTTATTTGCTATTTTTTAGGATTTTATAATTATTCGTTTTATAATTATTTATATATTTATTATAGCAGTTAAAATCTGATGGAAACGTTAAGGGGGAAGAGTAAAAGAAAAGAGGGAGGTTATAGCGGTTATGAAAGGTATTTTGGGTTGTATAAGAAAATCTTAGAAGAATCATGTGAGTATGGAATTAAGGTAATAGTGGGTAATTTGCGCAGGAGCAGACCTCTCTCTCCTGCATAGGATGTTGTGAAACAAGAAGGCAGTAAGACCCTCTCCCGCCCTGTCGGGCACCCTCCCCCACAAGTGGGGGAGGGGAAA
>DATAXC010000227.1:0-5863 GCA_036266895.1 Gammaproteobacteria bacterium | reverse complement strand
TTGAGTTGGAATAGAGACTTTCAAATAAACAACAAATTCAGAGGATAACAATTTTCGACATTGTTCGCTTGACACAACACATTCTTCCAATAAGACGACAACATTTTCTTTTCCGATACAATGAGAAATGATGTCTGCTTGACAGCGATTAAACGCTGCTTCACCTTGCTCGCTCAGAATATCTCGTGTTTGGCGGCCAATGTAACGCTCAATACTTGGATTTGCATCGACGATTTGCCATCCTAATTTTTTAGCCAACGCTTCGGTAAATATAAACTTGCCTGCACCCATATGTCCGACGATAAAAATACGTTTAGGCTTGATCATGCTGCTGCTCTCCTGAATTGTCTGTTAAACCCTGTGTATTTTAAGCTAACACCAGAGCATTGACCACACTAAATGAATGGGGCACTCATGAAGTACCCCCTAAAGTTAGGAAAGAGCCAAAGACCCTCTAAACATAGCTCCATCCTAGCACCAAAAGCTGACTCTTAATTTCCGATTTTGCCGACTACCTATATCTTAATTGATTATTATCTTTTTAAAATGTACTGCAAAAGTGCCCAATATCCCAATATTGGGTATTATTGTAGTATATTTTAAAAAGAACTATGGAGGGTTTATGCTATCACAAAAACCAGCAGAAAGCCAAGGAGTGCGTCTACTCCGTCAGCTATTCTTGAACGGCAAACGCGTATTTGACATGAAAGATGTTGCGACGGCGGCGACCATATTTTGAATCAGATAGGATTAAAAGAAACTTCGGCACTCATCCCATTTCCTAAAACAAGTAAGCCATTAGCAAGGACAAATCATGACTAGGAATAAAATTTCGACCCTTCCAGGCTATAAAAATATTAATACGGCTATTATTAATCTTTTGGAACATGCTCGTCATGCCACTAGTCGTTCAATAAATTCGATTATGTCGGCAACTTATTGGGAAATTGGTCGTCTGTATCGTTGAATTTGAACAAGGCGGCACTGCACGCGCGACTTACGGAACCTTACTAATAGAACGTTTAGCGACAGATTTAACCGCGCGCTTTGGACGTGGATTTACGAAGTCAAATATATGGAATATGCGCGCATTTTACTTAGCATGGCCAATGGAACACATTCTCCAGACAGTGTCTGGATAATGTAAAAAAATAAAAGCCTCAAAAAAGCCCGCAAAAAAAGCGGCTATTTCTCCTGATATAAATACCTTAGCAAGTCATTTTCCTTTACCTTGGTCTACCTACGTTCGTCTTTTATCTGTCAAAGATATCTCTGCTCGAACATTCTATGAAAAAGAAGCTATGCGCGGCGGCTGGTCAGTACGTCAACTTGATCGGCAAATCTCTTCACTTTTTCACATTTATGACAGAAATTTCATTGCTTATTACTGGCATCCTTTTTGATGAGGACATGGATAAATCCTTTGCCATTAAAATAGCTAAACAAATTAAAAAGAATTTTATAAAAGAGCAGGTCAGTAGACCAATGGCACTGGAATTTTTAAAGAAATATTTGCCTTATCTTTAATAAAACAATTAACCCCTATTAATGTTAGTTACATTGGAGTTAAAACAACTAAATTTGATCGTTTTAGCTCTAATCCAAAGAAGCCAATTCTAGCTCATACTAACTTCGTAAAACTTATTAAACGGAGAACAAAAATGAGCAAAAAAAATCTAACATTATCAGAAATTATCGCACTTTTTTGGAGCGCGCCTACTAATGCATTGTTTGATCAGGATGTCATTGCTGTCGTATTAGACAAATCGCCATCGTCACTGGAACGTGCACGTTGGTAGCGGGTACAAAATCTTTTTATAGTGATCAGAAACCCCATAAAAATCAAGCATTCGCAAAAAATAGAAATCTTTTACAGCTCAATATGATTAATGACGTATTACCTGAATTTATTTCTTTAGCATTAGGTAGGGATACTAAAGGACAAAAGCTAGTAATAGAAGATTTAAGCCAACTAGAAAGTGCTGGTATCGCTGAACGCTGGGTTGGAACTCGCGCTGTTGCATTTGATGGTTTCCCAACTCTTGGGGCTGTTTATAACGAAAAAGATAAAGTAAATAATGCTCGCTGTACAACTCACTTAGGTTCGGGTGGTTGTTCGTTTTCTCCTGCTACGGTTTTTGCTAGTCGAAGCGCACTAAAAAAAGAAGCTGAATTACCTGGATTAATTCAAGAAGTGTTGAAATACGGAAGCTCTAATCGAAAAGCTGGTTGAAAGTATAATGAGTACCCAAAAATTAAAAATCCTAGGTTATATACCTAGGGTGTCTCTTGCATACTACTAAGTTAATGGTAGAAATAACAAGCGTGTATCTATCAATTAACAAAAACCAACTTCTATCTCGGCAGCACTATAAATCACTTCTGGAACCAGTGGTGTGCGGCCTCTACCACTTTTCCCTTCTCTTAATTTTACAAATCCATAATTCTCCATCATACGCAAAGTCCGTAATAAATTATTAGCTGTTCGTCCAGTAACACTTTCTAACTCTTTTATTGATTTTGGCTGTGTTTCTATAATTAATTTAAGTAATTCTTGATTATCTTCTGATAAAACATGTGCCAATGATTTCATTGAACGAAACCAAATCTTAGGTTCTCCTTTTTTAGGCGTATATTCGCCTTTAGCTATAGCAATTGTCCGCTTTTTAAATTGATTAAGCGGCATAATACCTACTTTAACTATTCTATGTTTGGTCATCATCATTTTTTTATCTCCTCCAGCTTTTTCACTATTTTCTCAACTTCTTTCCAAAAATCTTCTATTAACTTTCCAGCATTCTCATAATGATAAGGTCGACCATTGTCTGATCCATCTCGATGCCAATGATCGTATGTTCTTTTTGGCGCTACTTGTACTTTTCCACTATGCTCTATTGCATGAGCATTATCAAATCCCCATCAACCTAGCGTTAAAACGGTCATGCAATGTAAGCGAATATCGAATCCCATGCGGCCTTTCTTTGCTTGGCTCAATTTTCCTCGCTTCAAACTTTACCCATAGTCCTAAATGTTCATCAATGACATATTTAACGCCGTCTAGCTCTAACAGATTTTCTAACGTTTTATCTCTTTGTAACATTAATTATATCACCTTATGATATATTTTGATAGAGGGCTTAATATACCAACAAAAAATGGAATTATCTATCCCCTAAAAATAGGAGTAATAAAATCAAATCATTAAATGCCTTTAAACAAAATGTTACGGATACAAACGTAACATTTTGCCATTACGTAACAAAAAATATCAATAAAATCAATGGGGTTACTTTGTTACGGCTAAAAATATTTTGTCTTACCTTGCCCTATTATAGACCTCTTGCTATCCATAAGTTGGAGCGTTACATTGTTTGCATAGAAGTGAAATTTTAAGACACGGGATGGTTTACCACCCCGTGCTAACCAGACAGCTAAAGTATTGACGTACTTTAACTGTTTAACCACAACAAACCTTATTAGGAGGTATGCTATGGACGGTCAACTAAGTTTATCGCAACTTGCCCACCAGATAAACCAGCAAGAACAATTAAGTCATCAACTTTGCAAAGCAGAGGCACTCTCTGAAATTGCCCTATCGCCTGATTTTTTAGATAACACCAAATGTACTGTGTACCAATATTTAGCAACACTCAATGACATCATTGCACAATCACTAGAATTAAATGAGCAAGTATTAAAAACATTACTACAATTACAAATATCCCGTTCACCTGCTATCTAGCAATTATGCCAATCGGCGGCTATCGCAATTACTGTGCCATTGCGACAAGCCAGTACTTGCCGCAGGTAATTTTTCGCTGCTGCCACAAATGCGAGATACTCGTATTTATCAACACCAAAGCAAAACTGAATGGCGGTGGCCAGACAACGGCGAAAAATTACCTGCGGCAAATACTGGCTGCTAGCGATCTCCATGCCGCCGGCTGTTACAACGCGGTATCCGCGTCACTGTAGGCAGCGTAGCTGTCCACAGTGACGCGGATGACGGTATGCAAAAGTACTACATTTTATTGGAGCTATTGCGATCCAAATAATGTCGTGGTAGGGTCTACGTATATCCAGGTCGTTTTAACTTGAGCGACTTTAAATTTTCAAGTTTGTAATTAATTTTGATATTTATTTTTTATTTAGGGTGTCATTACTATTTTAATTTTTTCTTTGAGATTATCACTTACGGATGTTTCCTCTTGGGATTTTTATTGTAATTTTCAGGCTATTTATTGGCGGCTTATTGCAACTATTATATTAAGGATAGCAATAATTGTCCTTAATCATTCCTCACTAGGTTCTCATACAGCGCAAGCTAAATGAGCAGCCATTGGTTTACAGGCTACAAAGTTATATTTATTTATTTTTTTATATTGGCAATCACTTAACGACTGCATGATGCAATACATACATTGTGATTTATCTATAACAGCAATGTGTAATTGTAAAGGTAGCTTTTATTAACCCTAACTAATCATGGAGGTATATCCAACTTGCGTAATAATGAATGAAAGTGCACCACTTTTTTCGCCCCTGCAACCTTTACGGTTGGCAATTGTTGTCGCACGGCGCAGCAATTGAGGCATTAACACTAACCATTATTTAGCCGTTTGCGGTGAGAAGAATCACTAAAAATCAAACCCATCTTAGCTGACCATCAAACCAAATTGGTTTTACAGCCATCCTGGTGTAAAGGCGGACGCGGACGTGAAATCCCTATCCGCACTGAGGAACAACGTCAGTGGCTTGACCAAGCAAAAGCTTTTCTAGGTGATGCAGAATTATCATTGATACCCAAGGGTAAAAATTATATTCAACACCACTATACATACGAAAAACAAGCTGCCCGCGCCGGACTTGGTAGATTACATGGACTACGCCATGCTTATGCACAGCGACGCTATAAGGAATTGGCGGGATGGGAAGCACCGATTAATGGAGGATTAAGCTATAAAGAATTAACACCGGCACGGCGGGAAATAGATAAACAGGCAAGGTTAGTGCTAACCGAGGAATTAGGGCATAGTAGAATCCAAATTACAGTCAATTATTGTGGGCACTAAAATATTTCTTAAATAGGAAATGGTGACTATAATTATGATGAGCGATATTTAGCCAAAATTATATATTACTTCTAAAATGTCTTGTTTTTTATTTTTACCCTGTGCATAATTTCAAAAATTATAAATATAGGAAATATTATGCTTTCTTTTGTCACCTTGCCTACACCAGACACACTGAATAGCTCTTTAAAAGAATATCCCGCTGTTGTTAAAATACTAAACGAAATTTATCAAAATATACCAGCTAATAAAAAAATTTATAACATTGTGCAATTAAGAAATACTTTACAATCTTTAAATATTACCAATGAATTTTTAACTAGCTTAATTGAGCGTGTTAATTTATTTGTTTGTTTTTGTTTAGGCTGTGATTTAACAAATTTAACAAAAGAAATCAATTCATTCATTAAAGATTTTTATATTGGTGCTGATAGAATTACACCTCTATATCCAAATTCTCCCATCGCGAAAGCAATAAACGATTACCATGAGATATACTCATCTAAAAATTCAAAAGAAAAACCTCCTTTTAAAGAATTCAGAAAGAAATACATTTCGGAAGCCATTAAAAAAGGTGAAATTGTAGTACAACGCACTAATCCTCAAATAAATGATTGGGTGTGTGGAACACAAAAATATAAAAAAGCGAATCGTGATGAAAAATTTCTTGTTTTTCCTTGTAACTCCTCTATGTATGGTCAAGGCTTTGTACACATAACTACTGGAGAAAACTCCGAACTTGCCATCTCATCTTTTTCTAGTGAATCATACCATGATATTCGTGGAGCAAA